>NZ_JAOQJI010000018.1:0-21768 GCF_025567125.1 Phocaeicola fibrisolvens
CCAAAAGGCATGGACATAGGAAAAACATAAATCATACTCTATGAAAAATGGCAAAACGATGATTATATAACGAAAAAGAGGATGCATCATTTTGAAGTGACCCCAAAAATTATCCCGTAATAGAAAGAGGCTGTCTCAAAATACTTTGAGATGGCCTTTTTTTGTGTCCGCAAAAAAAATCGGGCAAGTCCTAACTTCGCTAAGCCAGAACTTGCCCGTTTCCCTAATTTTTTGTATCTTAGGGAATCAAGTTTAGATATCCCAAAGATAATGTTTAAAAGTTACACATCCAACGATAATCTGCTTTTACCTCCATGTTTAGGCGATTTTATTCCCCAGAACGATCCGGTCCGGGTTGTTCACCGTATCATTGAACAGATAAACCTTGAAGAACTTTACCGCAGGTATTCTCCTAAAGGCTGTTCTGCATACCATCCACGTATGATGCTTCAGATTCTTGTCTATGCTTATTTGCGTAACATCTATTCCAGCCGTCGCATCGAAGATTTCTGTCGCAATGACATACGCTTCATGTGGCTTACCGGCAATGTGACTCCTGACCATAATACCATCAACCGTTTTCGCAGTAGTCGTCTGAAGGATGTACTGAAGACCGTTTTCGCTACTATTGTAAAGTTCCTCGTGGTAGAAGGTTTTGTAAGTCTTGATGTAGCCTGTACCGACGGAACTAAAATGGAGGCTAACGCCAACCGTTATACATTTGTATGGGGCAAGTCCATACATACCCGCATATCCAGAATAGCTGAACAACTGGAGGAGATATGGCAGTACGCCGAGTCTGTCACCAAGCAGGAACTGCGTGATTCAGCTCCGGTCACATACCAGGATATCACCCCGGAGAAAGTGGAAAAGGCACTCGGGCAGATAGATGATGCCCTGAATGGAGTGGGCGCGGACAGAAAAATGAAAGCGAAGGTTAGGCGTGTAAGGAAGTCTTGGCCTGAACAGCTCAGGAAATATGAATCACAGGGAAAGATACTTGACGGACGCAACAGCTACTCAAAGACAGACAACGATGCAACTTTCATGCGCATGAAAGAGGACCATATGAAGAACGGACAACTAAAACCTGGATATAACTCCCAAATCAGTACCAATAAACAATTCATTCTGAACTATACTCTCCATCAGTGTGTGGGAGATACCTCCACCTATCCTCTGCATATGGATGATTTCCATTCCCTTTACGGCAGATACCCTGACGTATCTGTCTGTGATGCAGGATACGGGGAAGTGAAGAGAACTATCTGTATGCTTTCAGACATGGCATTGAAACTTTCATTAAGTACAATTATTTTCATAAGGAACAGAAAAGGAACTTCAGAAACGACCCGTTTCTGTCTGCCAACTTTTATTATAATGAGGAAAATGATGGTATGTACTGTCCTATGGGGCAGAGAATGGAAAGACTCTCCGATGTAAGGCGGGTAACAGACAACGGTTTTGTGCAGACAATATCAAGATACAGGGCACGCAACTGCAAGGGTTGCCCGTTAAGATGCCGGTGCCATAAAAGTAGCTCGGAAAGGATTGTACAGGTAAATCACCGTCTGAGAAAAATCAAGGAAAGAGAACGTGAAAAACTACTTTCTGATGAAGGTCTGAAATATCGCAGTCAGCGACCACAGGATGTAGAAGCTGTATTTGGAAACCTCAAGAACAACAAACACTTCAAGAGGTTCCATCTTCGTGGACTTAAGAAGGTTGAAATTGAGTTTGGCCTGCTGGCAATAGCACATAATCTTGCTAAAGTAGCCTCTTAGGAGGCTTATGGTAACAAAAAAACAGTTTGAGAAGGTGAAATCTTCAAAAGTAAGCTTATAAATTAATCTTTAAAGAAAAATCCAAAGGACTTCAATACGGAATGAAACAACAGAGGCTATCTCAAGTTCATTTTGAGACAGCCTCTTTCCATTTAACCGGGCTTTGATTCTTTTATTGTTATAATATTCAATATATTTATCCAAAGCCTTTATAAAGGCTTCAGGAGATTCAAAATTCTCGGTATACAGTAATTCAGACTTCATAATTCCAAAGAAATTTTCTGCCATAGCATTGTCAAGGCAGTTACCCTTACGAGACATGCTTTGTACTATATGATGTTCTTCAAGACGTTTACGGTAGCCGTAGTGTTGGTATTGCCATCCTTGATCAGAATGGAGTATAAGTCCGTCAAGACTGTCAAACCTTGTGAACGCTTTATCCAACATATCGTATATCTGTTCCATATCCGGTTTTCGGGAGATGTTGTATGATATGATCTCACCGTTGAACATATCCAATATCGGGGAAAGATAAAGTTTGACAGAACCGATTTTTATCTGTGTTACATCTGTCGCCCATTTGCGGTTGGGGGCTTCTGCCGTAAAATCCCTGTCTATTATGTTCGGGGCTATCTTGCCAACCTCACCTTTGTATGAGCGGTATCGTACCATGCGTATTTTGCTTTTAAGCCCTAAGTCACCCATAAGCCTCTGGATGGTCTTATGGTTTAGCATAAAGCCACGGTTATGCATCTCCGCTGTTACACGCCGATACCCATATCGTCCCTTATGCTCATGAAAAATTAGTTTGATTGATTCCTTTTCATTGGAATACTTATCAATCGTTTTAAGGCGTTTCAGATGATAATAGAACACAGAACGAGCCATCTTTCTTAACTTCAATAACAAGTCAAGAGGATAATCCAACCTTAGTTCGTCGATGGTTCGCGCCCATTCAGAAGTGCTTGGGCCTTCTTTGCCTCGACTAAGGCCTTCGCTTTTTTTAGCAGCGCGTTCTCTGCCCTCAGGCGGAGATTTTCAGCCTGAAGCCTCTCAAGTTCCGTTTGCGGTTCTTTCTTCTTTGGACGTCCATAGGTTCTTTTAATGCTCTTCCTTGGCGTTTGCACGGCGCAAGAGCTTCGTAACCATACTTGCGTACTGTACTGACCCAGCGTTGTAGAGCCGTCTTACCAATTCTGTATTCTATTCTTACATGGGATAAAGGTACACCTTTTTCCAATATTAAACGTACTACTTCTTCCTTTAATTTAACCGTAGGACGACAATGTGGTTGTTGCTCTAGTCCAGAACGACCATATTTGTCCCACATTCTCACCCATGCCAATATCTGAGTCTTATTGATATGATACTCCTTTGACAAATTAGCTATTAACTCTCCTTGTTTTACCCGGCTAACGATAATAAGCCTTTGTTCGTAACTGTACTTCATAAAAAACACCCCAAAAGTTTTGTGTCTAACTTTTGGGGTGCAGTACATTTTGACACACCCTCTTTTTATTTTAAGAGTTCCGATAATTCGTTTAAACTTTTTCCTTCGTAGTCACAGATGGCCTGTTTGTAGGCCAGAGGAATTTCTACGGGTTCTTTGGTTAGGATGTCGTAGCCTACCAATACGGTGCGGCACTGGCATTTCAATACGCCACTGGCTTTGTTGAAGGCCCGTTGTAGCATGGTGAAACTTTTATGCCCTAGATGGATGACGGTAGTTTCGATGATAAGGTCGTCGGAAAAGAAGACGGGAGCCAGAAAATCCGCATTGATATTGACCACTACCACATTGAATTTTTTGCATTCATCTTGTCCAAAGACATCACGGAAATAGGAGGTCTTTGCAAAGTCGTACAAGGAGAAATAAACCGAGTTGTTCATGTGACCGTACTGGTCAACATCGCTGAAACGGATTTGTACGGGGACTTCGTGTTTGAATTTGATTTCTGCGTTCATAGTAATGTTTTTAAGTTTTTCTCAAATGTACATCTTTTTTTCATAAATCTGCTATCAATGGTGGAATATTTCTTACTTTTGTCCGTCATAATGAATTGTGGATAAAAAATATAACATAAGATGAAACAGAAATTCAGCAAAGAGACACTTTGTGTGCAGGCAGGATGGACTCCGAAGAAAGGAGAACCCCGTGTATTGCCTATTTACCAGAGCACTACCTTCAAGTATGATACCAGTGAGCAGATGGCTCGCCTTTTCGATTTGGAAGACAGTGGTTATTTTTATACTCGTTTGCAGAACCCGACCAACGATGCGGTGGCTTCGAAGATTGCAGCCCTCGAAGGGGGGGTAGGCGCCATGCTGACTTCTTCCGGTCAGGCTGCCAATTTCTATGCCGTATTCAACATCTGTGAGGCGGGCGACCATTTTGTTTGTTCGTCTACTATCTACGGCGGTACTTTCAATCTGTTTGCCGTGACCATGAAGAAACTGGGCATTGAATGTACTTTCATCGATGCCGATGCACCCGAGGAAGAGATTGACAAGGCTTTCCGTCCGAACACCAAGTGTTTGTTCGGTGAAACCATTTCCAATCCGAGCATCAATGTGCTGGACATTGAGAAGTTTACCCGTATCGCTCACAAACACGGGGTACCTTTGATTGTGGACAACACGTTTGCCACTCCGATTAACTGCCGTCCGTTTGAATGGGGAGCCGATATCGTGACTCATTCTACGACAAAATACATGGACGGACATGCCACTTGTGTGGGAGGAGCCGTGGTAGACAGTGGTAACTTCGACTGGGAAGCACATGCCGATAAGTTCCCGGGACTGACGCAGCCGGATGAGTCCTATCATGGACTGACTTATACGAAGGCATTCGGAAAAATGGCTTATATGACCAAGGCTACTGCCCAGCTGATGCGTGACTTGGGTTCTATCCAGTCACCGGAAAATGCCTTCCTGTTGAACCTGGGGTTGGAGACTTTGCACTTGCGTATGCCGCGTCACTGTGAGAATGCACAAAAAGTGGCAGAGTGGCTGGAAGCTAACCCGAAGGTGAAATGGGTACACTATTGCGGCTTGAAGAGCAACAAGTATTATGAACTGGCACAGAAATACATGCCGAACGGTTCTTGTGGTGTGATTGCTTTTGGACTCCATGGCACACGTGAAGACGCCATTAAGTTCATGGACCATCTGAAACTGGCTTGCATCGTGACACACGTGGCCGATGCCCGTACCTGCGTCTTGCATCCGGCGAGTCATACACACCGTCAGCTGACAGATGAACAGCTGATTGAAGCGGGAGTAGCTCCCGACTTGATTCGTCTTTCTGTCGGTATTGAAAATGTGAACGACATCATTGCCGACCTGGAACAGGCGATGGAACAGATTTAATCGATATCAATCGGAAGAAATAAAAAAGGAGGGCATTTTGAATGTCCTCCTTTTTTGTGCATATACGGGCGATTATCTGTAAGATTTCTGGTAAATCTGAAGCACCTCTTCGTCGGTCATCGGATGCGGATCGAGGGTGAAGAGTGAGCCCATGGTGTCGCGGGCGTTCTGTACCATTTTGGGGAAGTCCTCCGGTTTTACGCCCCAGTCGCTCAGTTTCAACTGATATACGTTACATTCCTTTTGCATGCGGACGAGTGCATCGATGAAGTCGCTGGGTCGGTTGCTCTTCTGCTGAGTCATGATTTCGGCCATCTTCATGTAACGTTTCATGCTGTCGTTGCGGAACGTCTCAAAGTAGGCCTCACTGATGGCAATCAGTCCGGCTCCGTGCGGCAGTTCCGGATAGAAGGCACTCATGGCATGTTCCATGGAGTGTTCGGAAATACAGCAGGAAGTGGATTCTACCAAGCCAGCCAAGGTACTGGCCCAGGCCACTTTGGCACGTGCTTTCAGGTTACGTCCGTCTTTCACGGCTACCGGCAGGTATTTATACAGCAAGCGGATGGCTTCGAGGGCATACAGGTCGCTGATAGGAGTGGCACAGTTGGCCAGGAAACCTTCTGCTGCATGGAAGAAGGCATCAAATCCCTGGTAGGCGGTGAGATGAGGCGGAATGGAAACCATCAGTTCAGGGTCGATTATGGAAAGAGCCGGGAAGGTCAGCGGACTGCCGAAGCCGATTTTTTCCTTCACTTCCTCGTTGGTGATGACGCTCCACGGGTCGGCTTCCGTGCCGGTACCGGCTGTGGTCGGGATGGCAACTACTGGCAGAGCTTTGGTGACGGGACGTCCTTTTCCGGTACCTGCCGGAATGTAATCCCAGTAATCGCCTTCGTTGCAAGCCATGATGGCAATGGCCTTGGCAGAGTCGATGCTGCTGCCTCCTCCTAAGCCGACAACGAAGTCACATTTTTCTGTGCGGCAGATGGAAGCGGCTTCCATCACGTGTGCCTTTATCGGGTTGGGCAGAATCTTGTCGAATACGACCGATTCCGTGTTGTTTTCTTGTAACAGTTCGATAACCTTGTTTAGGTAGCCGTATTTCTTCATGGAAGTACCACAGGAGATGACAATCAGGGCTTTTTTACCTGGTAGTTTTTCTGTCGCTAACTTTCTTAACTCGCCACATCCGAACAAAATCTTGGTCGGAATGTATAGACTGAATACAGGATTTGCGTTCATAATATAACCGTTTAAAGTTCGTTTACCCAAAAATACGAAAATAAAAGCAGAATGGATGAGGAGGTGTGTTAAAAATCGCTTTTATATTATGAGGTAGGGGGTATAAAAAAAGGCTGCCTCATGGCAGCCTTTTATGAAAAGTACGCTTAAAGCGGATTATTCTTTGTCTTTGTGGTCCTTGTGGTTCTGCTGAGGACGACGTTCCCGTTTCGGGTGGTTCTCTGTCATACCTTCCGGTTTCGGAAGCAATGCTTTGTGTGACAGTTTGAACTTGCCTGTCTTCGGATCGATGTCCAACAGTTTCACTTCGATTTCGTCTCCTTCTTTCAAACCGGTTTCTTCGATGGTTTCAAAGCGCTTCCAGTCGATTTCAGAGATGTGCAGCAGACCGTCTTTTCCCGGGAGGAATTCAACGAAAGCACCGTAAGGCATGATAGAACGAACCTTACCAGTATATACTTCGCCTACTTCCGGAACTGCTACGATAGCTTTGATCATGCGCAATGCATCATCGATGCACTTCTTGTTGGTACCGGCGATTTCGATGCGGCCTACACCGTCTACTTCTTCAATCGTGATAGTAGCACCGGTTTCTTCCTGCATACCCTGGATAATCTTTCCGCCCGGACCGATTACCGCACCGATGAATTCTTTCGGAATGGTCATCGTTTCGATGCGTGGTGCATGCGGTTTCAGTTCAGGACGCGGTTCAGCGATGCATTCAGTCAGTTTGCCAAGGATGTATTCACGTCCCTGTTTTGCCTGCAGCAAGGCTTTTTCCAGAATATCGTAAGTCAGTCCGTCGCACTTGATATCCATCTGTGTGGCAGTGATACCGTCGCGAGTACCTGTTACCTTGAAGTCCATATCACCCAGGTGGTCTTCGTCTCCCAGGATATCTGACAAGATAGCGTATTTATCTTCTCCGGCGTTCTTGATCAATCCCATCGCAATACCTGAAACCGGCTTATTGATAGGTACACCTGCATCCATCAAAGCCAGTGTTCCGGCACAAACCGTAGCCATAGAAGATGAACCGTTAGATTCCAGAATATCAGAAACCACACGTACGCAGTAAGGATAGTCAGCAGGAATCTGTCCTTTCAATGCGCGCCATGCCAGATGACCGTGACCGATTTCACGACGGCCTACACCACGCTGTGCCTTTGCTTCTCCTGTAGAGAACGGTGGGAAGTTGTAGTGCAACAGGAAGCGTTCCTTGTGCTGGTCGAGTACATCGTCTACAATCTTTTCGTCCATCTTGGTACCCAGTGTGACTGTACTCAAAGATTGAGTTTCACCACGGGTGAAGATAGCTGATCCGTGAGGACCCGGCAGCGGGCTGGTTTCACACCAGATAGGACGGATGTCGGTAGTGGCACGACCATCCAGACGTTTGCCTTCATCAAGGATGCAACGACGCATCGCTTCTTTTTCTACATCGTGGTAGTAACGGTCAATCATCGGACCCTTTTCTTCCAGTTCTTCTTCAGTGAACTGAGCCTTGAATTCGTCGCAGATAGCAGTGAAAGCATCTTCTCTTTCGTGCTTGTTCTTGTTGCCGGATTCTGCGATGGCGTATGCTTTTGCGTAGCAGGCATCATGTACGGCCTTACGCAGGTCTTCGTCGTTTTCTTCGTGGCAGTATTCACGTTTTACGGTCTTGCCGACTTCTTCCATCAGTTCCATCTGCGCCTTGCAGTGAACCTTGATAGCTTCATGAGCGAACTTCATGGCTTCCAGCAAGTCCTGTTCAGAAACTTCTTTCATTTCACCTTCTACCATCATGATGTTTTCATAAGTAGCGGCTACCATGATGTCCATATCGGCACGTTTCAAAGCTTCGAAAGTCGGGTCGATGACAAACTGTCCGTCGATACGGGCTACACGTACTTCTGAAATCGGACCTCCGAACGGAATGTCAGAAACAGCCAGTGCGGCAGAAGCGGCCAGACCGGCCAGTGCGTCCGGCATATCCACGCCGTCGGCAGAATAAAGTATGATATTTACGTAAACTTCAGCATGATAGTTGTCCGGGAACAGAGGACGCAACGCGCGGTCTACCAGACGGCAAGTGAGGATTTCGTAATCTGAAGCCTTTCCTTCACGTTTGGTAAAGCCACCCGGGAAACGTCCGAATGCGGAATATTTTTCTCTGTACTCTACCTGGAGAGGCATAAAATCTGTACCGGGAACTGCATCTTTTGCTGCACAAACAGTAGCCAGCAACATGGTGTTACCCATGCGTAGCATAACAGCACCATCTGCCTGTTTTGCCAGCTTTCCCGTTTCGAGTGTGATGGTTCTTCCATCATTCAGCTCGATCGTCTTAACAATAGGATTGATCATAAAAATTGATTTAATATTATTTCATCTAAAAAAGCGTACAAAGATAGTGTTTTATTGTGGATAAAAGCAGGTATTTAGCTAAAAGTTTCAGGGTGAAGTGCTTTTTATCCAATTATTTGTGACAAAAACTTCTAATTTCAGGGGTTTGATATTGGATTTATCTTTTAAAAACTTTGTGGCATCGTGAAAAGCCGTATCTTTGCACCTTGAATTTACATTTGAGTGTGAGATAAAAAAGAAAATAATCAGGTATGAAAAAAAATACTTATCTGTTTGTAGCATTGTTGTCGGCGGGGTTGGTGGCCTGCAACAATGAACCTTCTTTCAAGGTAGAAGGAACCGTGGCCGGTGCGGCTGATAAAATGTTGTATCTGGAACAAACTGGTCTGGAAGGAATTGTGGCGCTTGATTCTGTCAAACTGGGTGACGGTGGGTCGTTCCATTTTTCCGAGGCTCGGCCGGATGCGCCGGATTTCTATCGGCTTCGTTTGGGTAACCAGGTAATTAATTTTGTGGTCGATTCTACGGAAACGGTAAAGGTGAATGCAGATGCCAATGGATTTGCTACAGCCTATCAGGTGGAAGGTTCGGAAAACAACCAGAAGATTAAGGAACTGGTTTTACTGCAGGCAGATTTGCAGGATAAGGTAAACAAGCTGGGACGTTCCGGACTGCCGGCAGGCATCGCACAGGATAGTTTGGTATCATTGGTCAATGCCTATAAGAATAATGTAAAGCGTAATTATATTTTTGCAGAACCCAATAAAGCGTATGCCTATTTTGCCCTGTTTCAGGAACTGAACGGGTATATGATATTCGATCCGCTGACCAACAAGGAAGATGTGAAATGCTTTGCGGCAGTGGCTACCAGTCTGAATAATATGTATCCTCATGCTGACCGTTCCCGTAACCTTTACAATATGGTCATCAAGGGGATGAAGAATACCCGCACACCTCAGGTGCAGAATGTCGATATTCCTGTGGATAAGATTAAGGAGACTTCTATCATCGATATTGAATTGAAGGATTTGAAAGGGAAAATCCATCATCTGACCGACTTGAAGGGAAAAGTGGTGCTGGTGGATTTCACAGCGTATGCTTCCGCCGTTTCGGGAGCCCGCAATCTGGCATTGCGCGAACTGTATGATAAATACGCTTCACAAGGGTTGGAGATTTATCAGATTTCCCTGGATGCGGACGAACATTTCTGGAAAACTGCGGCCGACAACCTGCCGTGGATTTGTGTGCGTGACCCGCAAAGTACCTATTCCACTTACTTAAGTCTGTATGGAGTGACGCAGTTGCCGACAGCTTTCTTGGTAAACCGCAACAACGAGCTGACCTTGCGTATTGATGAGAAGACCAATATGGAAGAAGCCATCAAGAAATTGTTGTAACATGTTGAAAAGCATGCATTGATAAACTTGACTGGTATCATAAAAAGATTTATCTTTGCCCCCAAGATATAAGACTCTGTGCAAGAGAGGCTGTATCAAAATAAAAATTGAATTGTCAGATTGTCATTCTGAACAAAGTGAAGAATCCGTTTGTTTATCTATTCATCTGGGGTTCGCTCTTCGTTCAGAATGACTTTACTTTTGTGATAGGCGGTTTTTATTTTGGACAGCCCTTTACTTTTATCGAAACAAATCAATTAATAACGAAAATATTTAAGGAGAAAAATTATGGCTTACATGTCAGAAGAAGGCTATCAGAAGCTGGTGGCCGAATTGAAACACCTGGAATCAGTGGAGCGCCCGAAGATTGTCGCTGCCATTGCGGAGGCTCGTGACAAGGGTGACTTGTCGGAAAATGCAGAATACGATGCGGCAAAAGAAGCTCAAGGTATGCTGGAGATGAAGATCAACCAGTTGAAGGCAACCATCGGCGATGCCAAGATTATTGATACATCCAAATTGAAAACCGATACGGTACAGATTTTGAGCCGTGTGGAATTGAAGAACGTGAAGACCGGCATGAAGATGGCTTATACCATCGTATCCGAAAGCGAAGCCAATCTGAAGCAAGGCAAGATTTCCGTCAATACGCCGATTGCACAGGGTTTGCTGGGCAAGAAAGTGGGCGAAGTGGCAGAAATCACTATCCCGCAGGGAAAAATCTCATTGGAGATTACAGGTATATCATTTTAATTTGTAAGGCAGGTCTGCTCCGGCGGGCTTGCCTTATTTAATATTCTATCAATATGGCAACAATATTCAGTAAAATCATTGCAGGTGAGATTCCCAGCTACAAGGTGGCTGAGAATGACAAGTTTTATGCTTTCTTGGATATCAATCCGCTGGTAAAAGGACATACGCTGGTAGTGCCCAAACGGGAAGTGGATTACATTTACGACCTGAGTGATGACGAACTGGCTCAGATGCATGTGTTTGCCAAACATGTGGCACTGGCCATTCAGAAGGCTTTCCCGTGCAAGAAGGTGGGTGAAGCGGTCATCGGCCTGGAAGTTCCCCATGCACACATTCATTTGATTCCTATCCAGAAGGAATCGGATATGCTGTTCTCCAATCCCAAGCTGCAACTTTCTCAAGAAGAGTTTACCGCAATAGCCAAAGCCATCAACGAAGCTTGGAAAGCTGAAAGCAAATAATTTTCTTCTAAAAAAATACCTTAAATATAAAGTATTCTTCGTATTTTTCAGGTGTGGTTTCCAGAAAACTGAGATTTCTGGAAGCCGCACCTGATTTTTTTATCGAAATACTGTGTGCCTATGTTTTACAAACGAATTGCTCCCTTTATCCTTTTCTTGTGTTTTGTGCTGAAAGTGTTTGCCGTTGAATACCAGATAAAAGGAACCGTGATTGACAAATCCACTCGCCAACCGCTGGAGTTTGTGAACGTGCTGGTGGTGGGGTTGGGCATCGGCGCTTCGACCGACAGCAATGGAAACTTTACCATTACGCAGGTGCCTCCGGGCATCTATCGCCTGCAGGCCTCGTTTCTGGGGTATAAAACGGCACTGACTCCCGAATACCGTGTGAACCATGTCACTCCCTATGTGCAGATTGAGCTGGAGGAAGAAAACACCTCCCTGAATGAAGTGGTGGTCACTGCTTCTCCATTTCAGAAAGTGGTGGAGAGTCCGGTCAGCCTGCGGGTCATTGGTTTGCAGGAGATAGAGAAGGCTCCGGGTGCCAACCGCGACATCTCAAAGGTGGTGCAGAATTATCCGGGAGTGGCTTTTTCTCCCATCGGTTACCGTAACGATTTGATTGTGCGAGGCGGTGGGCCTTCGGAAAACCGTTTCTATCTGGATGGAGTGGAAATTCCGAACATCAATCATTTCAGTACCCAGGGAGCTTCCGGCGGGCCGGTCGGACTGATTGATGCCGACCTGATTCGTAGTGTGAAGTTTTACAGCGGGGCCTTCCCGGCCGACAGGGGCAATGCCCTGAGCAGTGTGTTGGATTTCAGTCTGCGCGATGGCGACATGGAGCGGAACTCCCTGAAAGCCACTTTGGGCGCTTCGGAAGTTTCTTTGAGTTCCAACGGGCACTTGGGCAAAAAGACCTCCTATCTGGTGTCGGTCCGCCAGTCCTACTTGCAGGCTCTGTTCAAGGTGTTGGGACTGCCTTTCTTGCCTGCGTATACTGATGCTTCCTTCAAACTGAAAACTCGTTTCGACAGTCACAATGAACTGACTTTGCTCGGACTGGGAGGTCTTGACCGCATGAAACTGAACTTGGGTATTGAAGGAGAAGATGCCGAATACATGCTCAGTTACCTTCCCAAGATAGAGCAGGAAACCTATACCGTAGGCGGGGTGTACCGGCATTATACCCCTATACACGTGCAGACCATCGTGCTGAGTCAGAGCTATCTGAACAACCGGAACATTAAATACCGTAACAACGATGAAAGCAGTGAGGACAATCTGACGCTGCATCTGGGTTCCGTGGAACAGGAAACCAAATTGCGAATGGAGAACACTTCCTCGTGGAGTGTGTGGAAGGTAAAAGCTGGTTTTGACCTGAACTATTCCCGCTACAAAAGCGATGAATACCGGAAGATATTTGCCGATGCGCTTCGGGAATACAATTACCACACCGACCTCTCCCTTTGGCGGTGGGGACTGTTTGCTTCCATCGATTATGCGGCTCCCGACAAAAGTTTCACTGCTTCCATTGGCGTGCGTACCGATGGCAACAATTACAGCGACAAGATGAAAGAACTGTGGCGCCAGCTTTCTCCCCGTCTGTCCGTGTCTTATCGTCTGGCCGAAGGGCTGTTTCTGAGCGGTCATGTGGGGCTGTACTACCAGCTGCCTTCTTATACCGCCTTGGGCTTCAAGGGAGAAGCCGGAGACTACGTGAACAAACACCTGGATTACATCTCCGTGTCGCAGGAGAGTGTGGGGCTGTCCTGGACCCCTAATGAGAACATGGAGTTCTCGGTGGAAGGTTTCTACAAACTCTATGGAAACATGCTGTTCTCTTTGTCCGACCAGATACCCTTGTCGTGCAAGGGAAATGACTACGGGACGATTGGCAACGAAGCCCTTTCTTCCGAAGCCAAGGGACGTTCCTACGGAGCAGAACTGATGTTCAAATGGTTGTTGACACAGAAACTGAACCTTTCTTCTTCGCTGACTATTTTCAAAAGTGAGTTCAAGGACGGCAAGCAAGGCAGTTATGTGCCTTCCGCCTGGGACAACCGTTTCATCCTGAACGTGAGCGGTACTTACAATTTCCCCAAGCACTGGAGCCTGGGTGCCAAAGTCAGCTGCATCGGAGGTTCTCCGTACACTCCCTATGATGAGGCAAAATCGTCTCTGGTGGAAGCTTGGGATGTGCAGGGACGGGCTTATTACGACTACAGCCGTTACAACCAGGAGCGTCTCCCCGTGTTCGGACAGTTGGATGTGCGGGTAGACAAAACCTTTTATTTGAAGAAATGCATGCTGGGCTTTTACCTCGACATCCAGAACATCACAGCCAGCAAGCTGCGTCGGCCGGATGCCCTGATGAGTACGGGGCAGATTGAAAACCCTTCCGCTCCGTTGGCTGAACAGCGTTACGTCATGAAATCCATCCGTCAGGAAAGTGGCACCCTGCTTCCCACACTGGGTATTACTTTTGAATATTGAGAATAAGACGACATAAGAAAACGGTCTGCTTCTTTCTTCGAGGAAAGCGGCAGACCGTTTTCATTATCTGAATGGACGGATTGCTTTTTGCGGGTTATGAGTATTGTTCTCCGAATTTCATTTCCGCATCGTTGACGAACTTCCGGATAGCGTTCTGGTCGTCCTTCTTGCAGATGAGCAAGGCGTTCCCCTGTTCGGCAATCAGGTAGTTTTCCAAGTCCTGCACAACGACCAGTTTGTCCTTCGGCGTCATGATGATATTTCCCTTGCAGTTGTACAACAACGTGTTGCTGTGTGTAGTCACATTTTGGTTCTCATCCTTCGGTGAGGCATCGTAGAGCGAGTTCCACGTGCCGATGTCCGCCCATCCGAAGTCACACAATAACACGTACACATTGTTCGCCTTTTCCATGATGCTGTAGTCGATGGAACTGTTCGGACATGTACTAAACTTTGGTATGTCACATTCCACTTGCGGACACACATCCGCCATCATTTCATGAAACGCTTTCAGGATGGTATTGACATGCCATACAAAGATGCCCGAGTTCCAGTAAAATTCATTGCTCTGTACGAACACTTCCGCAAATTCCCGCAGCGGTTTTTCGACGAACGTTTTGACTTTATAGAAGTCTTCTTCCTTATCTTCTTCAGAAATCTGGATGTAGCCGTAACCCGTTTCCGGATAGCTGGGTTTGATGCCCAATGTCAGAAGCTTGTCCGTGCGGGAAGCAAATTCCAGTGATTTCAGGATATCCCGTTTGAACTCATCCATTTTGAGAATCAGGTGGTCGGACGGGGCGACGACGATACTTGCGTCGGGGTTGATTTTCTGGATGACATACGAAGCGTATGCGATGGCAGGAGCCGTATTTCGGTGTTCTTCCTCTACGATGAGCTGCGATTCCTTGAAGTCGGGGAGCGAGTTCAGCACCAGTTCCCTGTAATGCTGGTTGGTAGTGATGAAAATATTCTCCGCAGGAAGTATTTGCTTGTATCTTTCGTAAGTCTGTTGCAAGAGCGTCTGCCCAGTTCCAAAGAAGTCGAGGAATTGTTTGGGTAAGGCTTTGCGGCTATATGGCCAGAACCGACGCCCGGTTCCTCCGGCCATGATGATGCAATAAAAATTCTTACTGTCCATGGTAGATGCTAGCGTTAAAGTTTGATGCTAAGATAAAGTTTATTTTGCAAGAAACGTCAGAAAAGGATTCTAAATAGTGTTAGAAAACTTTTTTTCGTTTTTTTCGGTGGGAATCCTTGCAATATCGGAAAAGATGTGTACCTTTGCACTCGCAATCGAAAATTATGCCCAGATGGCGGAATCGGTAGACGCGCTGGTCTCAAACACCAGTGGAGTAACATCCATCCCGGTTCGACCCCGGGTCTGGGTACCACAAGAAGCTAAGCAACTGAGAAATCAATGCTTAGCTTCTTTTATTTTATCGAAACTTTCCCTTCATTTTCCCCACAAGTACAAAAATACGGTAGTAAGTCATTGTTTTCTTTGGCTACGCAATACAAATATACTACCTTTGAAAAGATATAAATCCTATTAAATAAGAGTCCATGGAACAAGATGTTTGGCAAGAGATTGAACAGTTATACCAAAAGTTTCGGCAACTTGGTATCAGTGAAGCGGTGGACTATGAGAAGTACTACCTCTATTCTCTTATTGCCCATTCTACAGCGATTGAGGGTTCAACACTTACTGAAGCAGAGGCACAAATGCTTTTTGATGAGGGGCTGACTGCCAAAGGAAAGCCGCTGGTATATCACTTGATGAATGAGGACTTAAAGAAGGCATACGAACTAGCCAAAGAGGAGGCCAAGCGTAAAGAACCAATCACCTCGCCATTTTTGCAAAGATTGAATGCAACGCTGATGCGTACTACAGGCAGCATACACAATGTGATGGGGGGCTCCTTTGATTCTTCCAAAGGAGAATTTCGTTTGTGCGGTGTTACGGCTGGTGTGGGTGGCCGTTCTTATATGAGTTATCAGAAAGTTCCTGCCAAAGTAGATGAACTTTGCGCTTTATTACAGGAAAAGCAAAAGACAGTGGGAACATTCCAGGAACAATACGAACTAAGTTTCAATGCTCATCTTAACTTGGTGACTATTCATCCGTGGGTAGATGGTAACGGAAGAACTGCTCGCTTGCTGATGAATTATATTCAGTTCTGCTACAACCTATTTCCGACCAAGATATTCAAGGAAGACAGGGAAGAGTATATTTCTGCTTTACAGCAATCACAGGAAGAAGAAACAAATCAGCCTTTCTTGGGCTTTATGGCTGGTCAATTAAAGAAATCGCTCTCTTTGGAAATTGAGCGATTTAAGACCTCTCAAAAGAAAATTTTTAGTTTTATGTTTTAGTTGTGATCGTATTGTTTTTTAATATAAAAAGCTCCACCATTCAATAGCGAATCGTGGAACTTTTTAGGTCTAAGTCGTATTCTTATTAATATCCCGGATTTTGTGTCATTGACGGGTTAACAATTATTTCTTGTTGCGGTATTGGTAATAGCAGTCTGTATTCTTCAATTCCATATACCTCTTTTGCAAAATTGTTTCTTTTCATGAATGCGAAGTTTGTGTTGGTATAAAGCATCAACTGTAGTCTTGCATCTTTTATCTTCTCCAAAGTATTTTCACCTGTTACGCTAATATGTTTAGCTGTGATTACTTTTTGCAACTGTGATTCGGCTTCCAATGTCCTACCATTTTTATAAAGGCTTTCAGCATAAGACAAAACTACATCAGTATAAGTCATTATGGGAACTAATGGAGGGGTGCCAATCGAAATATTTCCACGTGATTGAGGTTCATTATGAGCTGCAAATATGGTTTCTTTGCTGCTTCCATTATTAAATAAATTCGTAATGGTTTCCTTGTTGTTATAATTGGAAGCATCCAGCTCATAGAAGCCATTGCTGATAACTTCTCCCAAGAGCTTTTCTGCTTGGTTGTATTCACCTTGATACATACAAATATTAGCAAGCAATATTCTTGCTACATCTTTTGACAAGAAGAAAAAATCATTGGCATCATTACTAAGCGATTCATTCTTTTTCTCTTCAAGATTATCTATGGCTTTTTCCAAATTGGCTTTTAAGTCCGAGAATATATCATGTATTGGAGTTCTGCTGATATTATATGCGTTATTTATATCAAGCACGTAATTTATATAAGGAACGTCTTTCCAAGCCACTGCCATATAGTAATAATGCATTGCGCTGAATACATTAAGATAGTCTTGATAAACACCGAGCTGTTCAGCTTCCTTTTCTTTAAATAGCATAATCATCCTATTGGCACTATAAAAATTACTCCAAATGTTTTTTACATTATCACAACTGGGGTAAACGTATTGACTTACCAAATCCGCTTCTTTATTATAGTGGTAGTATTGCTCAATAAGATTAAAATCAGAAAGTCCGCGAGCAATGGGTAATGCAAAGCCTGCGACAACCTGCTCTCCTGTCCGTCCTAATTTCGGTATTGAAGTGTTTCCATTTCCTTCTTGGATTACTTTTACTTCACCTACCACATTGCCAAGACAATCATATATGGTTACAGAAGTCGATTTATCCGCTCTTGAATTTAGTCGGGAAACTTTAATTGTCAACTTGTTTTCGTTAATGCTTTTTTCTATAGAAATACCATCATTTTCTATGTGTTCATAGATTTCATTGAAAACGTTATCTTCTGTAATGTTGTCTATTGGTCCGTCATCGTCTTTATCAACTAACGGCGTTAGATATACCGGAATGGGGGAAGATATGTTGATTGTATAGGTTCCTCCTTCATTGGGTACGTTAAGTTCCGATGTCTCCAATTTGACTTCTTGTCCATCTTGCAATGTTTCATTTCCTGCAAGTCCGTCATCATCCCAATCTATGAAGTGTCCTAATTCTTTTACTTCAATTTTTAATCCAAGGTCGTCATAGCGGTCTATGATATTTTCTCTTACAGAAGAAAGTTGATTGCTCAATGACTTTTTGTCTTCACTGATTTGTTGTAATGTGCTGCTTCCAAACTTTCCATTTTCGCCAAATTCCCTGCATAATTTTGCCAAATATTCTGTCAGGGCAGCTTCGCTTCTATCTACAAGTAGCAGAGAAGATATGGCAATCAAAGCAGCAGACTCATCTGTTCCTCCAGCAATGGAAAATGTGGACGCATCTTTTTCTGCATATTTTTGAAGTCCGAAAGCGGTAAACAATTCTTTTTGTGCTTGCTTATTGGCTTCTCCGAATTTTACCCCTTCCGCAATGAGTTTCTGTATTCTTTGATACTTCAAATGTGTAAGCAGGTTTACGTTTACTGTAGTTTCATCAGATAAATCTACCAAGGCACGAAGATTTAATGTGCCTGATGATAACTCACCTTCTACCTCGTTAAAGAAATAACCATTAGCCGTTAATTCCGCATAGGGTGCTTCAAACAACTTGGAGCCAAAAGAAAAATTGCCTAAATCGTCTTGAATGGTAGCTGAATACAAGCTTCCAAGTACTTGTAAATTTCCGTCCATCGGTTGAATGGTAATAGTAGAACCGCTGACAAATGGACCTTTTTCTACTTTGCCTAATACATTATACGTCTTAGGCTCGAAATCATTTCCCATGCCGCTGTCATCGCTACAAGATGAGAGTGAAAATGCGATTGCGGCAAATAAATGGATGCATTGCTTAATGTTCATATGAACTATGTTTATTGGTTAATTGTCATTCCTAACGCACGAAGCGTGAACCACAAATCGTTCACCTGTGTCGGAGGTCCTAGGAAAACCCATACAAACAGATATAACAATAGCAGCCCACGCTATAGCGTGAGAACCACTATGCCATCATCGTTTGTATGTCTTAAGAAATTTCCTAGGTTTCCGACACCACGACTAGCATAACGCTTCTTCTAATTCTAACATGTCTTGGAAAGAGTTTCCTCAATCCATTGGCAAAGATACACAATTTAATTGATAATCGGGAATATAGAGTCGCAAACTATCAAGTTACATCTTAATTCCTCTACTTTTCTTTTCTTCCTGTTGCGGCACTCTTGTTCCATATCTAAGCCTGTGCCATTGTTCCCTGAACCAGTCGGCAATCGGCTTTCTGTTTATTGTCAGGTTCAGTCTGCTTTCATCGTCAGGGTCATTTTCTACCCTTAAAATATCATCTTTTATATCAAAGTTCCGCCTATGCTGATCCGAATAGATTTTACCACTACATTTTAAGGCTTCTTTCTTGACCAAAAGACTTTCGGTCATTTCTTTAGAGAATCCCAGCATGGCACAGAACTTTTCCATGCGTAGCATTTCCCTGAACATCGGGAACCACCTGAAAGCCTTGTCTATGATTCTGGCAAGTCGTGACAGTTCCTTTTCCTTCATGTCAAGTTCCTGTCTGTGCATTTCCTTGAGATTATGGATTTGCGTATCATGCTGTTTCTGCATCTGCTATATCTGGCTCTGTAATTTTTCAATTTTGGTGTTCCGTTTTGAAACTTCGTCTTGCAGTTTTTCGTTGGCATGTTCCAGTTCTTTCAGTTTCCCGCTTCCGAAAAGAGAAACAACTCCGCTTGTTATGGCTGTCGCTGCCGTGGTGGCTGTCTTCTTTAGCTTGTCAGTGCGTATTTCTGATTTCACCTGTTTCAGTTCCTGCTCGGCAAGATTTATCTGTTCTTCTTTGTGCCGTTTGGCAGCATCCATGCGTTGCAGTTCGGCTTTCTGCTTCTCAATGATAAAATCGTTCCGTTCCAGATGCTCCTTACCCGTGACAGCCTTTGACTGACCACGTTCCATCAGTAGGATGTCGGATGCAAGGGTCTGCATCTGCATCATGTCATCGTCATTGAGCTTTCGGCTCTTTCCGGTTTCGTGGTTCATCCAGTCGAAAACGATATGGGCATGATAGTTCGGCTTGAGCCATCTGTCCCCGACCTGAAAACTTTCTGTCATAATATGTCCGCAAATCCGGACTGCCGAAGTCTGGATTTATCCACAGCTCGTTATCGGCGGAACGTTCAGGAACCACATAGATTTTGGACTCTCCGATGTGGCGTATGTACTCGGTAGCCCTCCTGTTGTGAGCCTAGTTCGATGCGATGATGCAGGACTTGATTTTTCAAAGAAGATTCCATACATTTGCAGAAATGGGCAGCGTGAAACCTGTTTTGTGGTAATGTTTCAAAAAGTAGTTTATGGATATATCTGATACTCATACTGAAGGTCTTGGCCAGTCTATGCTTCCGTTTGTCATGCGTGATTTGGTAGATATGGTAATGAAGAAAAAATCATTGCCATTTGAAGATGCCTTGTATTACATATATACAAGTAGTTTGTATAAATCTTTGCTCGATGAGCGTACAAAATTATGGTATTCAGGTACCTTGCTGTTATATGAAATGCTGGAAAAGGAGAAGGCCAAGCGGAAGAAAATGCAGAACAATGATACCCGAATCTTACTTTTCAAACTGTTTTGTTTGGAGAATTATAGAAAAGTGCAGCATTTAAGTGGAGAAGAAACTTTGTTACGTTTTTCCAATTATCAGGTTTTCGAGTTTCTGACTGACAATTTCGAGATGCTTCATACTCAAGACGTTGATTATATTATAGATACTATAACTACTTATATCAATAAAAAGAAATGAAACTATATCACAGTTCTACGGTTATTGTAAAGCACCCGAGTGTGCAGAAGGGACGTAAAGCTACGGATTTTGGGAAAGGATTCTATACGACGACCAATTTGGAACAGGCTCAAAAGTGGGCTCTATTGAAAAAGAATAGAGAACAGAGTGAGAAAGCTGTAGTTTCTGTATATGAAGTGCCTGACAATATTTTTGATAGAGAATTTTCTGTTCTCCGGTTTACAGGAGCCACGAAAGAATGGCTGGAATTTGTGGTCAATAACCGACGAGGGAAAGACGTGGAAAAATATGACCTGGTGATGGGCCCTGTAGCTAATGATCAGTTATATGCTACAATCCGGCTCTATGAACAAGGGGTGATTACAGCCGATGCTGCTATTGAGATGCTGAAAACCCATAAATTGTTCAACCAACTTTCTTTTCATACGGAGCGTGTCGCTTCATTGTTACAATTTGTGGAATCAATGGAAGCGTAACCTCTTGAAGTCTCTATTTTAGTTTGTAATCGTTGGATGAGGGGAAAACTTATCGGTTGTATTCTTTGGCTGTCTTTCATATAGGTACTTTGTATGTTTTTCACTTACAAATTTACGGTAATTCAATGAAGTGGCAAATTTCCCATACAAATACCTGTGAAGACATTTTTTTATACGTCTTCTTCATAAATCCTTTTCAGTGCCTCCGTCACTTGGGTTGTGGAAATCAGGCTGGTATTGAACGTGGCATGATAATTCCGTGAGTCACCCCATTGCCGGCCGGTGTAATGGAAATAGTGTTCTTTCCGGGACTTGTCCACTTGGGTAATCTTGCCTGGTGCCTGTGCGGCGGAAATGCCATATTCAGAAATGACGCGTTCCGTCTTGGACTTCATGTCGCCGAACAAGAAAATATGGAGGGTGTGCGGGCGGTCTTTCAGGATATAGTCGGCGCATCGTCCGACGATGACACACGGTTTCTCTGCTGCCAGACGGCGGATGACCCGGCTTTGTGCCACGAACAAGGCGTCGTCGTACGACAGACTCTTGTCCAGCGGAGCCTCATAGTCCTGCATGATCATCTGGTAGAGCAGGGCACTGGGCATCTTCTGTTCGTTCTGTGAAATGAATTCTTCACTGAAACCACTTTCCTTGGCTACGAGGGTAATCAGTTCCTTGTCGTAGAAGGTGATGCCTAGCTCTTTGGCCAGTGCTTTACCGATTTGATGACCGCCGCTGCCGTATTCGCGGGAAATGGTAATGACCGGCGGATAGTGTGCTGGTGCGG
>NZ_JAOQJI010000018.1:22017-70068 GCF_025567125.1 Phocaeicola fibrisolvens
GTTTTTCTTGAAGCGTAGGGTGGCAAATTGTATGGTATATTCGGCGCTGATCATCGTCACATCGGCTATGACTTCCAGGCAGATTCCGAGAGCCAGTACCACGCAACCGATAACCAGCGAGATGATTTTCATATAATAGGCTTCCGGGGAGAATCCGGCAGTCATCCACATGCCGAGGTCGGTAAAGACAGACAATACGAAGGCCACCGGAAACTGCATGAGGAGTTCCATTTTCCGCTCCATGATGCCTCTTCTGCCCAGCAACAGCAGTTGCATGCCTATCAGTACGAGGGTGAACAGGAAAAAGTACGTACCCAGGCTGACGGGGGTGTGAAGACTGGCTACGTAGGGCACACTCGTGATAGGGGAGGTACCCAGATTTGAACGGGTGATGAGGCTGATACCACATGCGATGATAAAGAGTGAGATACCGAATACCAGGTATCGCCGAAAGAGTTCGGCTTTGTGCTTTTTACGACTTTCTTCCATTAAATGTGACTGTTTTATTTGACGCCGCAAAGATGTTTCATTATTTTTGTTCCTAAATTACATATCAAGACATAAATCATGCAATTTACGCCAGACGACTTAGTGACCGAGGAGCGGATTTCTTCAATTGATGCCATGTCGGTCGAGGAAGTGTTCACCAAGGTGACCGGGAGGGAAGAAGTGAACCTGCACCCTCATTGCCACGACCGCCATCAGATAATTTATATCCTTTCGGGGACACTTCATGTGGAAGTGGGAGGGGGCAGCTATTTTGTGACCGACCGTCACCTGGTGTGGATACCCGGAGGAACCTTGCACCGTCTTTCCAGTAACAACCGGCAGATAACCCTGCTGACCAGTTATGTTTGTCTGGAGCATTCCCATGAAGAAGAATTTGCCATTGACCGTACCGATGAACTGATAGCCCGCAACCTGAAGTTCATCAGTACTTTTCACAGCTTGTCCAAGTGGGCTGAACCGGAAATCTTTTCGTTTGCCAGAAGCTTTTTTCAGGTGCTGCCCCGTATCTGTCAGAAAGCCACGTTTCCCACCCAGCCGTTTATTCTGGCAAAGGATAGTCGTCTGTTGCCCGTATTGGAATATATGAAGACAAATCTGCATCAGGACCTGACCCTTGAGCAGGTGGCTTCCCATTTTGGATTCTCGGTACGCAGTCTGACCCGGTTGTTCACCAGTTCGGGCATCCGTTTCGTACACTATCTCAACTACCAGCGTGTGGTGCGTGCCATCGAGATTCTGACCGATAACGTCCTGAACATCGAGCAGACGGCTTACAAAGTGGGATTTAACTCGCCTAACAGCTTCAGCAGGGTGTTCAAGCAGATTACCGGAGAGGCACCTTCGGCTTATTTGCGCAGGCAATAGTGTCTCAGCAGTTTTTTCGTATCCTTTTGCAGATAAGCAAAATTCCTCCTACCTTTGACTCTGGTAATTTATAAACTGAAATCCTATGAAAACAGAATACGAAAAAATGCGCAGTCAGGAACTCTATTATTTTTCCGACCCTGAAATACACGCCAGTTTGATGCATGCCAAGAAAGTCTGTGCACGATTGCAGACGATGACCATTTATGACGATGATTACCGCCAGGTGATGGAAGACCTTATTCCAGGTATCCCGAAAAACACCACTATCTGTCCCCCGTTCCATTGTGACCACGGCAACGGCATAATCCTGGGTGAGAATGTATTCATGAACTACGACTGCATCATGCTCGACGGAGCTTATATCCGCATTGGGAAGAATACGCTGATAGGTCCTCATTGCCAGTTCTACACGCCCCAGCATCCCATGGACCATGTGGAACGCCGTGAGGAGAAGGAAACGTCTTATCCCATTACGGTGGGCGAGGACTGCTGGCTGGGTGGCAATGTGGTGGTATGTCCGGGGGTGACCATCGGCAACCGCTGTATCATTGCGGCGGGCAGTGTGGTAACCCGTGACATTCCCGACGATTCCCTGGCAGCAGGTGTGCCGGCAGTGGTGAAAAAAAGCCTGAAAAAATAATTTGCTTTCTACGGTACATAAATAAAAAGCTCCCCGAAGCATACTCTTTTTTGTCCTGATAAATTCTCTGTACCACACTGTGGCTTTTATATCCCACACTGTGAAATATGTATCCCACAGTGTGGTTTTTGTATCCCACACTGTGGGACAGAGAAAATGCAGGTAGTGAGAGACTTTTTTCATAGACGAGTTTTCCTTTTTATGGGAGAGAATTTAGTGTTTTTTAGGACAAGGTTGGGTGAAAAAACTTAACTTTGTGCGAAACAAACCTTTAGACTATGAATGTAAGACTCTTCTTGATGGTGGGCTGTGTGGCAGGAATGTGTGCTGCTTGTACCCATAAAGGAGCTGGATCCAATACTGATAATCAGATTGTTGTGCATACGCTTATCTTGGAGGCAGACAGTCTGATGCGGAGCGATTCCTTGTTCTGGAATACGCCGGTCGACAGAGCACATCCGCGTGTTTGCATTCAGGATGCCTTGATTCGGGAAAAATTGGACAGCGCCATTTCGTTGCGTCCCGACAAGCAGACTTACCTTTTGAAATATACTTATTTACTCCGTAGCTGGCGTCTGCCGGAGGTGTTGTCGTTGCTTCGAGAGATGGACGCCTGCATGCGCGATTCCATGTCGGCAGATTTGCTGAGTCTGAAAGCGGTGTTGGAGGATTATCAAGGAGATTCGGTTGTAGCCCGAAAAGATTTTCTGCGGGCGGATTCAGCCTATGGAGTCAAAGTGCAGGAAGTGGCCCAAGATTCTTTAATGTACGGGTTTGTCCGCTTGGAAAAGGCGTTGAATTTTTCGCTGATGAAGAACGATTTTCGTGTACTCCAGGAGGAAATCACGTTTTATGAACGGGTGAATGGCAAGGCTGTCCACGGAATGGAGCAGTGGAAGAATCTGACAGATAAAAGAGCATATTATCGGCAGGTGTTCGGTCAACCGGAATAAGCAGGATAAGTAATGGAAATCACGGAACGGATTATCATAGAACAACTGAAACGAGGCAATGAGGAGGCTTATAAGCACCTCTATCGTCATCATTATGCACTGTTGTGTCACGTGGCCCGTGAGTATGTAGGCGATGATTTTCTGGCTGAGACACTGGTAGGCGATGTCATTTTCCATTTGTGGGAAGTGCGTGCGGAACTCGATATTCAGGTTTCGCTACGGAGTTATCTGGTGCGTGCCGTACGGAATCACTGCATGGATTATCTGGGCTCCAAGAAAGAACGGACGGAAGTGGCTTTTTCTGCCATTCCGGAAGAAGGGGAAATGCGTTACTTGCTGTCGGACGATTACCCGTTGGGTAGTCTGCTGGAGCATGAGCTGGAGGAAAAAATTTATCAGGCCATTCATCATTTACCGGAGATCTGCCGGAAAGTTTTCGTGAAAAGTCGTTTCGAGGGGAAAAAATACGAAGAGATTGCCACGGAACTGAATATCTCTGTTAATACGGTGAAGTACCACATAAAGAGTGCGTTGGCCTCGCTGCATGCCGAACTGGGGAAATACCTGCTGGCTCTTCTGCTGTTTTTTTCACCTTCAAATAAAAAAACAATATTTCTTGCCTACCCGCGTAGGCAAAATTTTCGTCTCACTTATAGAAACCCTGAAAATGGAAGAAAGAAATTCACATATCGACGAACTGATTGCGGTGTTTTTGAGCAGAGGATTAGACAAGGAAGCGCGCGAGGAACTGGAGGCATGGATCTCTGCTTCCGAAGACAACCGCCGTTATTTCATGCAGCAGCAGGAAATTTGGTTTTCCGCTGTGCAGGAAGAAGAACGTATGCGATATGACGCCGACCAGGCTTTCGAGGCTTTCCGCCAACGGGTGGCCGAACATCGGACTCCGAAACAGCCGAAGAGGGTTATCGGATGGAAGTCTGTGTTCAAATATGCGGCAGCGGTGTTGGTGGTAGGGCTTGTCTCTTTCTTCTCTTATCAGAAGGGAGAAAGTAACCTGAAAGAGGCCTTGACTCAGGTAGAGGTGGAAGCTCCTTTGGGAGCACAGACCCGTCTTCGTTTGCCCGATGGTACGCTGGTGGTGCTGAATGCCGGTTCGCGTTTGGTATATCCGCAGGATTTCGGAGTAGATAATAGGGAAGTGGAACTGAGTGGAGAAGGCTATTTTGAGGTAGCTCGCAACGAAAAGCTTCCTTTTCATGTGCAAACGCCTTCCTTGTCGGTCCGAGTACTGGGTACCAAGTTTAATTTTCGTGACTATCCGAATGATGAGGAAGCGGTGATTGCTTTGTTGGAAGGAAAAGTGGCGTTGGGAAACCGTCTTCGCGAAGAGGCCGAGATTATTCTGCTTCCGGATGAGCAGGTGACACTGGATAAGGAAGAGGGGCATATGAAAAAGAAATCTACAAAGGTGAAGAATAGCTTGGAATGGACTTCCGGTAGATTATTTTTTGATGAAATGCCTTTACCAGAAGTGGCTAAGATTTTGGAACGGAGTTATGGCGTGCATATCACCTTTGCTACGGACTCATTGCGTGATCTCCGTTTCTATGGGAGTTTTAGCCGTAGTGAACAAGATATTAAAGATATATTGCAGGCTTTGGTAAAAACTGGAAAAGTACGTTATACGCAAACTGAAAAAGAAATAACCTTATATTAACCGATTGTTAAACACATTAAAAACCTTAAATGTTATGCAAAAAGTAGATTCTTAATTTAACATTTGAAGAAAGGATATAAAACCGGAAGAAAGGGAAGTTCTTCCGGCATACCTTAGTCCTTTCTAACCTGCTAGTTGTAAGATGTATTTCTAAGGAATGTGGCAAAAGTAATAAAACATTCCTTGTAAACATCTTTTATTAGAAGTTTTTAATCTTAAAATCTTAAGCTTATGAATTACAGGAAAAAAGCCATGTTAATGGCCGGAGCTTTGCTATGCCTTAATTTGAGTATATACTCTCAGAGTGTATCGTTAAAGATGAACAATGTTCCAGTAAAAAAAGCAATAGCTGAATTACAAACCAAGAGTGGGTATTCTTTTGTATATATAGCCGGTGATTTGGATACTGACTGTATGGTTTCTGTTAATGCAAATGAATTGAAAGATGCTGTGAATCAGATTCTAAAGGGGCAGAATGTCTCATACGAGATTCAAGGGAAAAATATTGTTGTTAAGAAAGTGAATCAGCAGCAACCGGTTTCAGGGAAAAAGAAAAAAGTTACTGGAGTTGTGAAAGATGTAAGTGGTGAACCAATTATTGGTGCCACCGTAATAGAAAAAGGTACTACCAATGGGACAGTAACAGACTTTGATGGTAAATATACATTGGATCTTTCGGAAAATGGCATACTGTCTATTAGTTATATCGGATATAAAAGTCAGGAATTCGCATCTTCTCAAATTAAATCGGGAACGCTATCCGTTACTTTGAAAGAAGATACAGAAGTAATGGACGAGGTGGTTGTAGTGGGATTTGGTACACAGAAAAAAGTAAATTTAACAGGATCTGTGAGCGTAGTTGATGACAAGGAACTTCAAAATCGACCGGTTACCAATGCCTCTCAAGCTTTACAAGGTGTCGTTCCTGGTTTGCAGATAACTCAGTCTAGTGGTGATTTAAATAGTGCACCTAGTATAAATATACGTGGCGTTTCCACGATTGGTGAAGGGTCAAGTGGTAGTCCTTTGGTGTTGATTGATGGCATGGAGGGTGATTTGAACTCTTTAAATCCACAGGATATTGCGAGTATATCTGTTTTGAAGGATGCGGCAGCTTCTTCTATTTATGGTTCACGTGCTCCTTTTGGTGTGATACTGGTGACTACTAAGTCTGGTTCTACTGGAGGTAAAACACGATTTAATTATAATAATAGTTTTAGATGGGCAACTCCTATCCGAATGACTCATTCAATGAATTCTGTAGATTTTGGAAGCTGGGTGAATGATGCCAACACTAATGGGGGAGGTGGAATTTATTTCTCTAAAGAACGTATGGATAAGATTGTAGCATTCCGCAATGCGAAACCTTATGGTCCTGGAACTCGTATTACAGAAGATGGAACAATCTTGTATGGTATTCCCGCTAAGGCTGATGGATATTGGGAAGATGGATTTGCAGAAGGTATTGACGATGTAGATTGGTTCACTGCTATTTTTAAAACTTGGACGTTTTCTCAAGAACATAATCTGAGTGTGAATGGAGGTAATGAGAAGCTGAACTATTATGTAAGTTTAAACTATTTAGGTCAGGGAGGTTTCATGAATCTTGCGGATGATGGTCTTGACAGATACAATGGAACAGCTAAAATATCTTCGAAGATTGCGGATTGGTTGCAAATGAACTATACGATGCGTTTTACTCGTGAAGATTATTTACGCCCTACAGGTCTTAACGATGCATTATATGATGCCATGGGATGGCCGGTTCTGTCATTGTATGATGCAAACGGTTATTATTATTCTACTCCTTCTCCTTCTTTGGGAATTGCAGAAGGTGGTAAGACGACTCAGCAAACGGATAATATTTATCATCAGTTAGGTTTCTTGATAGAACCCATAAAGAACTGGAAAACACATATTGATTTGAACTATAGAATTAAGAATCAGAATGAACATGTGGATAAACAGATGTTATATAATCATGATGTAAATGGAAATCCGTATGTGTATGACAAGACTTCGTATGTGAGTGAATCTAATTTGAAGGAAAATTACTTTAATGTAAATATTTATTCTGATTATACTTTCTCTGTAAATGATGTACATAATCTTCATGTAATGGTTGGTTTTCAGGCAGAGAACTTAAATCAGAAGTATTATAGTTTGTTAAGGAACGGGATTATGTTTCCTGGTAAACCAGATGTAGATTTGACTACAGGATTGGATTATGATGGAAATCCTGTTACTCCAGAAGTCAGTGGATATAGGAATTCTTGGTCAACGGCAGGATTCTTTGGTCGTTTTAACTATAATTATAATGACAAATATTTGTTTGAAGCCAATCTGAGATACGATGGTACTTCGAGATTTCAGAAAGGAAATCAATGGAAATTGTTCCCTTCTTTCTCTCTTGGTTGGAATATTGCCAGAGAAGAGTTCTTTGAACCTTTGTCTTCTGTGATTGGGACTTTAAAATTGAGAGGTTCATACGGTACGCTTGGAAACCAAAATACAACAAACTGGTATCAGACTTATCAGACAATGGTGGTGGGCTCCGCAAATGGTGAATGGATGATGAATGGCAGAAGGCCTAATACTGCAACTGTACCAGGATTAGTATCTCCGCTGTTGACATGGGAAACAATCGAATCATATAATATTGGATTGGACTGGGGATTGTTGAGTAACAGACTTACTGGAAGTTTTGAATATTATGTAAGAAACACGAAGAATATGATTGGTAATGCACCTGAATTACCAGCTATTCTGGGTACAGCTGTTCCTGTGACCAACAATACAGACTTGCGAACAAAAGGATGGGAATTTTCTATCGGATGGAATGACCTGCTTGGAAATGGCTTTAGCTATGGAGCTAAGTTTAATCTTTCGGATGCCCGTTCATTTATTACAAGATATCCGAACAACCCAACTAAGTCTATCTCTACTTACATTGAAGGACGGGAAATCAATGAAATCTGGGGATATGTAACAAAAGGATTGGCTAGAACTGATGCTCAGATGACTGAACATCTTCAGAGTTTGCCGAACGGAGGTCAGGATGCATTGGGTTCCGACTGGCGGGCTGGAGATATTATGTATGCAGATATAGATGGAGACGGAAAGATTTCTAGTGGTTCTGGAAGATTGGGAGATACGGGAGATATGAAAGTAATCGGTAACAGTACTCCGAGATTTTTGTTTGGTTTGGACTTATATGCCAGTTGGAAGGGATTTGATATTAGAATGTTTTTCCAGGGCGTTATGAAGAGAGACTTCTGGCAAGGAAGTGGTTATCTCTTTGGAGCTAACAGTCGAGGAATGTGGAGTTCTTTCGGTATTTCGGATGTGCATGATTACTTTAGAGATGAAAACACTTGGTCTGTAAAAGAAGGATACCAGACTGCCAACATTAATGCTTACCTTCCACGCCCATTGTATAACGACAAGAACTTGCAGACTCAGACAGGATATTTGCAGAATGCTGCTTATATCAGACTGAAGAACCTGCAAATCGGATATACTTTGCCTAAATCAGTAGTTTCTAAGATTGGAATTCAAGATTTGAGAATTTACTTCTCTGGAGAGAATTTGTGGACGGGAACAAGTCTGGTAAAACAGTTTGACCCAGAAACTATCTCTAGTGGTGTAGGAGGTATTGGGTATCCTTTGTCTAGAACATTATCTTGTGGTTTAAATGTTTCATTTTAATAGTATCTTATTATGAATAAAAATATAATCTTATGTTGTATTGCTGCAGCATCAACATTAATGCTTAGCTCATGTGAAGATTTCTTGGATAAGGAGCCGCTGTCTTCTGTTGTTCCAACAGAATATTACAAGGATGAGGCACAGATTCAGGCTGCTGTGAATCAGCTTTATACTGCGGTATTGCCTTCTCACACTAATTGGAGTTTTGGTATTTTTGGTTTGGATAGTGGTACGGATAATCAGGTTGGATTTGACCCGGAGATAAAATATACAAAAGGTCAGTGGAAAGTAGCACTGGAAAATGACAACTGGAATTGGGAAAATATACATAATATAAATTATTCATTGAAACAGTCACTCACTAATTATAATAATAAAGAGGTGACTGGTTCTGAGAAGAATATCCGTCAATATATTGGTGAATTGTATTTTTTAAGAGCCTATGCATATTTTACCATGTTGCAGAAATGGGGAGATTTGCCTATTATAAAAGAAGATTTGCCTTTGGATGAGGAATACCTAATCAGTATGAATAAGCGTTCTCCAAGAAACGAGGTGGCTAGGTTTATTTTAGAGGATTTGGGGTATGCGGTAGAATACATGAGTGATAATTTTGATGCTCGTAAAAATCGTATATCTCCAGATGTAGCGAAACTGTTGGAATCTAGAGTCGCTTTATTTGAAGCTTCTTGGTTGGAAAACTTTAAAGGTACAGCGTTTGTGCCGAATGGAGAAGGATGGCCTGGTAAATCGAAAGACTACAATGCAGATTATGAATATCCGTCGGGCTCGATAGACAAGGAAATTGAGTATTTCCTACAAACAGCTGTTACCAGTGCAGAAGCTGTGGCCGAGAAATATAAGAATAATCTGACTAAGAATACGGGAGAAGTTCCACAATCAGAAACGGATCCGGACAATCCTTATTTCAGTATGTTTGGAAATACTGATATGTCTACTTATCCAGATGTTCTGCTATGGCGTGAATATAGCAAAGGACTCGGGATAGTAAATAATGTGGAAGTTGGCATTCAGCATGGAAATAATGGGGTAGGATTGACTAGAAGTATGATAGAGTCTTTTGTTATGAAGGATGGAAAACCGCATTATGCCTCTCATACTGGCTTTGTTTATAATGATGAAACGTTGGCAAATATTAGAGAGAATGCTGATCCTAGATTAAAAATATTCTTGAAGGAGCCTAATCAGAAAAATTTGTTTAAGAATATGACTTCTCAGGAAACTCATGGAGTGGAAGTGGAACCTTATCCAGATATTACGAATATGAATGCGGAAAAAGGTTATAGCACTGGATATACCATTCGAAAGGGAGGTACGTTTGATAAGGATTTGTGTGGAAATGGTAATGGATATACAGGGGCTGTAGTGTTTAGAGCCACAGAAGCTTTGTTGAATTATATGGAGGCTGAGTATTTGTTGACAAAAAATCTGGCTTCAGGGAAAATCCTAGAATATTGGAATTTGGTTCGGGAAGCGGCTGGATTTAGTGATGTAGCAGCTGATCCGTATACCATGATTAATGCCACAGAAATGGATAAAGAAACTTTAGATTGGGGAGCTTATACAGCAGGCCATTTGTTGCAAGATAGAAATTTGTATAATATTCGTCGCGAACGTCGTTGTGAGTTAATGGCCGAAGGATTACGTTGGATGGATTTGATACGTTGGAGATCAATGGATCAGATGATAAGCAAACCTTATCATGTGGAAGGTTTTCATTTGTGGAACACTCCAATGCAGAGCTGGTATGCTGCGGAAAATTTAGTAGATGATGGTTCTTCTTCAGCTACAGTTTCAAATGTGAGTCTTAGTGAATATTTGAGACCTTTTGAAAAGAATATGACGTCTGGTAACTTATATCGTGATGGTTTCGTTTGGTTTATGGCTCATTATCTTGAACCTCTTCCAATAAAACAATTCCAGTTGACTTCTTCAGATCGAGTTACTGTTGAACAGTCTACTTTGTACCAAAATCCGTATTGGCCGTTGAAGGCAGATTCTCCAGCAGAACAGTAAGACTGGCAGAATTGTCTTAAAAGAACGTAAGGATAGGGCCGATTAGCATTGTAAGCTGGTCGGCCTTTTATTTCTTAGAAGTTGAGATTTTTTTGATAAGTATCGATTTCCTCCTATAATCCCACATTTTCATCCTATCTTATTTCGAGGTTTTCTATCTACATTTGTTTTTGTAAATCGAATCACGGGATTATCCGAAAAAAACGAATCGTAAATTCTTAGAAAACAAAAAAATAGGCATGAATCAATTTGTATTATTAAGCTGTTTGTGGCTGGGAGCCTGTGCAACGGCTTTTTCTCAGCAGACCAGTGGGGTGAACTATCAGTTGGAACCCATGCCGTCGGTGCGTAAGCCACTGCCGGAGAACTCTGTTCCGATGGGGGACAGCCAGACATTTGAGGAAGTAAAACTGAATTTACCAATTACCGCCGGGCCGTATGAACCCACGTGGGCATCGATAGAGTCCAACTATCCGGGTACACCCGAATGGTTGCGGGATTCCAAGTTCGGAATATGGATTCATTTCGGACCGCAGTCGGCTGGAGAGAGTGGCGACTGGTATGCCCGCAAAATGTATGTGGAAGGAACGCCGGCTTACGAGAACCATCTGAAAAACTATGGGCATCCTTCGGAAGTGGGCTACAAGGAGGTGCTACGCGACTGGAACCCGAAGAAGTTCAATCCCAAAGAATTAGTGGATATTTACAAGGATGCCGGCGCACGGTTTTTGATTATTCAGGGAGTACACCATGACCAGTTTGACTTATGGAACTCCAAATATCAGGCTTGGAATGCTACCCGCCTGGGACCGAAACGGGACTTGATTGGTGAGTGGGAGAAAGCGGCAAGAGAAGCGGGTATCCGTTTCGGACTCACTTTCCATCATGAATACTCCTGGTGGTGGTGGCAGACGGCTTTCCAGTGTGACACGAAGGGTGAAAAGAAGGGAGTGCCTTACGATGGGAACCTGACCTTGGCTGACGGAAAAGGAAAATGGTGGGAAGGACTGGACCCCAGATATCTTTACGGCATCAATCTGAGAGAGTATGAAACGGTGGCTGAGGCAGCCAATTCCCGTTGGTCTCCTCCCAAGGCAGGTATTTTTAGCGGGCATCTGGCGTATGCGGAATGGTATGCGAAATGGTGGGCCTTGCGCATGATGGATGCCGTGGATAAATATAACCCGGATTTCATTTATACCGATGGTACGGACCAGCAGCCTTTCAGTGGTTCCGGTACGGGTACGGGGTATAAGTGTGATGCCATGCAGCGGGTGATTGCGGATTTCTATAACAAAACTTTGGCTCGTCGTGGAAAGGTGGATGTGTTCAGCATCGTGAAGTTCCGCAAGCAGACGAACGGTACGGTGAATACGTGTGAATCAGGAATTCCTGAGAATATCAAGACCGACCAGGCTTGGATTGCAGAAACCCCGGTAGGCGACTGGTTCTATGGCCCGAATTTCGTGTACAGTTCGGATGCGATGATACGTTACCTGTTGGAGATTGTGGCACGTGACGGCTCGGTAGGGGTATCTATTCCGTTGCGTCCCGACGGCTCATTGGATGAAGGCTGCGTGAAGATGCTGAAAGAGGTCGGCCAATGGATACGGGTGAACGGACAAGGTATTTACGGCAGTTCAGCCTGGCGTGTATTGGGTGAAGGAAAAGACGGTAAGCTGAATGTGTTGCCGGGTGGATTCATCGGGGGCAGTCAGGCTAATCATATCTTCTATTCTACGGATTTCCGTTTTACGGTAGGAAAAGACAAGGCCTTGTATGCCTGGTGCATGACGGTGCCGAAACCGGGAGAGACTTTGAAGATTGTGTCTTTGGGTACGAACTCCACAGTGGAAAAGAAGCAGGTGACTTCGGTGGAACTGTTGGGTATGGAAGGTGATAAAATAGAATGGAAACAGGAGGCAGACGGATTGCGTATTGTGTATCCGGAGTCTGCTTCTTTGAAGACGGCTGTCGGATTCCGGGTTGTATGTGAATGAAGATAGCGGTTAATAAAAGGCATGAAACAAAAAATGCGGGATGTGAGCGTCCCGCATTTTTTGTGATATATAGTCTGATAAGTTTACAACTTATACCCCCACTGCTCCAAGGCGAACGACCAGTTCTTTTCAACCAGTTCAACGGTTTCGGGCTTGTATTGGTATTTGTTTTTCTTGTACCCTTTCTTCTTGTTGACGTATGCTTCGATGTCGGCACGGGCTTCGTCAAAGCCGGGAATTTGCAGCTTTTGGTAAATCTCTTGCGTCATATCGAAGGCGTTCTTTTCGTAATCCTCGAAACGGACTTCCACCAGATTGCCTTCCGGAATGAACTTCTTGTCGGCCTCGTATTTGTGATACAGCTTGGCGTAGACAGAAAGGATGTTGGCCTGTAGTTCTTCGTTGCTGATGTCCTGCAGTTTCAGTGGCTGGATGGTGTTGGTAAAGAAGCTGCGGGTCGATTCGAATACCGTGTACGGGTTACGCATCAGGTAGATGAACTTGGCGTTCGGGAACATCTTCACCAGCTCTTTCACGCGTCCGGTGTGTGGTGGGTTCTTGCTGAGGAACTGTGTGCCGTGGGTGTTCCACAAGGAAATCTTGATCAGTTTGGTGAAGGTTTCCTCAAACACTTTCAGTTCGGCATCGCTGATGTCATCGAACAACAGGTACTTGTCGGCATATTCCTGCATGTATTTCGGCAGGAACCAGAAGTTGTAGTATGTGTAGGGCATCATGTTGGCCAAGGCAAACTCTTCTTCCTGCGGCAGGTCGACGGCCAGCTCCATGTTGTCGGTCGGACGCTTGTCCGGCATCAGCCAGCTCATGTTCTTCTTGAAGAAGGGCTGTCCCCACATCATCAGGTGCGGAAACACCGTCTGATAGGTGGTGTTGTAGCCAAAATGCTTGTCGCAGGAGAACACGTTGTGCATGAAGGTGGTTCCGCTGCGCCAATGTCCGAGGACGAACACAGGGTCGTGTTCCAGGGGCTTGTCGGCCAGCAGTTTTTCATACCGTTTGTCCTGTAAAGGAGCCAGTGTGGATAACAGACGGCAGACGGCCTTGGTCAGGCGGTATTTGCCTTTGTATGCCGGATCGATGGTACGTCCGGCAGTAATCTGGTTGAAAGTCTTCCAGTCGGCTCCCACAAGGGTATTGATGGGGAGTTTGTTAAATTCAAGTAGTCCCATTTCTTTAATTGATAATTGGCAACTGAGAAACTCAGCTTGTCGATTTTAACTTTTAATTTTTAACTATTAATTCAATGGCGATACCCTGACGTTCCAGTTCCTTTACGGCACGTTCGATGGCTTCGTAGTGTTCCGGACCGATGCCCAGTTTCGGCAGGTTGAGGACAGGCAGTTCCATCTGGTTGTGCATGTCTTTGTCGGCCACCTGGTTGATAATCATTCCCACGGCACTGGTGTTGTTGGTAATCGGGTCAATCAGGATGAAGGCACCCGTAGCTTTGTTCTTGGTATAAGGGTCGAAGAACAGTTCCTTGGAAGAAGTCAGTACCACATGGGCAATCTGGTTGAGCTGCATGGGCACATCTTCCTTGGTCAGACGTCCGTTTTCCACAGACAGGTGTTCCATGGTGTTGATGTCTACCTTATACTTGATGCTGTCTACGCGGGTACGGCTGGTGTTAGTGGTCTGTTTCAGGAAGAAAGATTTCTCCATGTCCATCTTTTCTTCGTCCATCCATACCAGCATGGCTTCGAAGTTGCGTCCGATCATTGGCATGTTGTCGGGGTGTACCAGCATTTCACCACGGGATACGTCGATTTCGTCTTCCAGGGTCAGGGTGACAGACATCGGCGGGAAGGCATAGTCGAGTTCTCCGTCGTAGGTCACGATGCTCTTGATGTGCGAACGCTTGCCGGAAGGAAGGGCTACTACCTCATCACCTTTGTGTACCACGCCGGAAGCTACCTTTCCGCAGAAACCACGGAAGTCGAGATTCGGACGGAGTACGTACTGCACCGGATAGCGGAAGTCTTTCAGGTTGTGGTCGTTGCCGATGTGGACGGTTTCCAGGAATTCCAGCAGAGCCGGTCCTTCATACCACGGCGTACGGTCGGATTTTTCTACCACGTTGTCGCCTTCCAAGGCTGACAGCGGAATGCACTGTACGTCGGGGATACCCAGCGGAGTGATGAAGGCCATGTAGTCGGCTACAATCTTGTCGAACACTTCCTTCGAATAGTCTACCAGGTCCATCTTGTTGACGGCCAGTACTACGTGCTTGATACCCAGCAAGGATACCAGATAGGTATGACGGCGGGTCTGGGTGATGACGCCGGTACGGGCATCTACCAGGATGACGGCCAGGTTGGCAGTCGAACCGCCGGTAATCATGTTGCGGGTATATTGTTCGTGTCCCGGAGTGTCGGCAATGATGAACTTACGGTTGTTGGTCGAGAAATAACGGTAAGCCACGTCGATGGTGATACCTTGTTCACGTTCGGCTTTCAGTCCGTCGAGCAGCAGGGCATAGTCGATGTGTTCACCGGCGTTACCCATACGCTTGCTGTCGCGTTCCAGGGCATCAAGCTGGTCTTCATACAATTTCTTACTGTCGAACAACAGACGTCCGATGAGGGTGGACTTTCCGTCGTCGACTGAACCTGCGGTCAGGAAACGGAGCAGGTCCTTTTGTTCGTCTTTTTTCAGGAATTCCTCGATAGACATCTTGCCTCTGGCTTCTCCTTCCATCGGGTTGCCTGATTTGCTTTTATCTAAATGTTCCATGTCGTTACGTAATTAAAAATATCCTTCACGTTTCTTTTGTTCCATACTGGCTTCCTGGTCGAAGTCGATGACACGGGTCGTGCGTTCACTTTTGGTGGTGGTCATCATTTCCTCCACAATCTTTTCGATGGTGTCGGCTTCGCTTTCAATGGCGCCTGTCAGCGGCCAGCATCCCAGGGTGCGGAAACGGATTTTCTTCATTTCAATCTTGTCGCGGTATTTTTCCGGCAGGCGGTCGTCATCGGGCATAATCAGCTGTCCGTCGATGTTGACCACCGGACGTACCTTGGCGAAATACAGCGGTACGATGGGGATATTTTCCAGACGGATGTACTGCCAGATGTCCAGTTCGGTCCAGTTGCTCAACGGGAACACACGGATGCTTTCTCCTTTGCGGATGCGGGCATTGTAGATGTCCCAAAGTTCCGGACGCTGGTTCTTGGGGTCCCACTGGTGGAACTCGTTACGGAAAGAGAAGATACGTTCCTTGGCACGTGATTTCTCTTCGTCGCGGCGTGCGCCTCCGAAGGCTGCGTCGAACTTGTATTTGTCGAGGGCGTGCAGCAGGGCCTGTGTTTTCATCAGGTCGGTGTGTACCTTACTTCCGTGAGTGAAGGGGCCTACGCCTGCGCGGAAGGCTTCCATATTGCTTTCCACAATCAGGTTCCAGCCGTATTTTTTAGCGTATTCATCGCGGAACTGAATCATTTCCTTGAATTTCCATTTGGAATCGATGTGCATCAGTGGAAAAGGTACTTTTCCCGGAGCGAAGGCTTTTTCTGCCAGACGGACCATGACGGATGAGTCTTTTCCGATGCTGTAGAGCATCACCGGATTCTCAAATTCGGCAGCCACCTCACGGATGATGTGAATGGACTCGGCTTCGAGTTCTTTTAAGTGGCTCAATTTGTATTCTTCTTGCATGGCTATATAATGTTTATTTTTTAGTGACTTTGGGAAGAATCAGGTCGAGCAGCTGGTCGACAGATTCTTTAAGGGATAATTTCGATGTGTCGAGCGAAAGAGCCGGATGAGCCGGAGCTTCGAACGGAGCAGAGATACCGGTGAAGTTCTTGATTTCTCCACGGCGTGCCTTGGCGTACAAGCCTTTTACGTCACGACGTTCGCATTCTTCTAACGGCGTGCTGACGTAGATTTCTAAGAAATCTTCTTTTCCGATAATTCCGGCAGCCATTTCACGTATTTCATTGTTGGGACTGATGAAAGCGGCCAGAGTGATGATGCCGGTATCGACAAACAGCTTACCGACTTCTGCAATGCGGCGAATGTTTTCTACACGGTCTTCTGCCGAGAATCCTAAGTTGTTGTTGATGCCGCTGCGGATGTTATCGCCATCCAGGATACGGCATAGCAGGCCGCGTTGCTGCAGTTCACGTTCCAGAGCAATGGCGATGGTACTTTTTCCGGAACCGCTCAGTCCGGTAAACCAGATCATGAGTCCGTGTTGTTTCAGCAATTCTTCTTTGTCGGCACGCCCTAACATGCGGTCGAATATCGGATAGATATGATTTGTTTCTTGGTTGTTCATATTTTAAAGCGTATTTAAATCAGTTTTAAAACGGCCATATCAGCGGGATGAGGAAAACGGAAATCAGGAACGTGATGATGTTCAGCGGCAATCCGATGCGGACGAAGTCGGTGAACTTGTAATTTCCGATACCTTGTACAATCAGGTTGGTCTGATAGCCGATGGGAGTGGAGAAGCTGGCTGAGGCTGCCATGCAGATGACCACGAAGAACGGCATAGGATTGATGCCCAGCTGGGTGGACAATGACAAGGCAATGGGGAAAGACAGTGCGGCCGCTGCATTGTTGGTAATAAGCTCTGTAAAGATATTCGTAATGATAAACAATACGGCCAGCAATACGTAGGGACTGTAATTATGTCCCAGGTTGATGATGTATCCGGCCAGCAAATCGGCCACCCCGGAATTTTCCATGGCCTTGCTGATGGCAAAAGCGCAGGCAATGGTAATCAGAATATCCCATGAAATATATTTGGTGTATTTCTGTGGAGGGAATATTTTGCTCCATGCCATGATGACCGTAGTGATGGAAACGAAAAAGAACATATCCAGCTTGATGCCTTCTGGAAGGTATTTTTCAATACCCGGCAGTTCGCCCACGGTGGCCCCTACAATCATGAACAGGAGCAGGAAAAGGGTAAACCAGCGTTTCTTTTTGCCGGCAGGTTCGTATTCTTTTCCGTTGGCCAGCATCAGGAAGACGGATGATTCTCCCCATGTCTGGATGAAACTGTCATCGGTCAGCACCACCAGTGTGTCACCCTCCCGGAAACTGACCTCGCTCAGATTCTTATAGGTGCGTCCGCTGCGGCGAAGTTCTTTTACTTCAGCTCCGTAATGGCGCTTGAAATCAAATTCGCTGACCGTCTTGTTGATTCCCGGGAACCGGGGGCCGATTACGGCTTCTACCAGGTGCAATGAAGAATCGCCATCTTCTTCGCTGGTGGTTTCCGGACGGTCGGAAGGCAAGAGCTTTTTAGAGAACAGAAGCAGGTAGATGATGCCGGCCAGGGCGATAAAGACTCCCACTTTTCCGAGTTCGAACATGCTGAACCCTTTCAGTCCTGCGTCAAGAATCATGCTGTGGACTACCAGGTTGGTAGAAGTGCCAATCAGGGTGCAGATGCCTCCGAGAATGGTCACATACGAAAGGGGAATCAGGAAATAAGTGGCCGGAAGTTTGACGTAGCCGGCCCACCGTTTGATGATAGGGGCAAAAATGACTACTATCGGGGTATTGTTCAGGAAAGCGGAAATGAAGGCAATGCTGGGCAGCATGCGTATTTGTGCCCGGAAGACCGAAGTGGTCTGCTGTGGCAGCAGTTTTTTGATAAGCTGTGACAAGGCATTGCTCTGACGGACACCCTCGCTTATCAGAAACAGCATGGCTACGGTAATCATGCCTTTGTTGCTGAAGCCTTCCAGCATTTCTTTAGGGGTAAGGATACCCGTGCAAAGAAAAATCACCACCACCGAGAACAAAATCATTCCCGGTCGCATCTTGTCCATAATCAGTGCGGCCAGCATGGCCACGAGTGAAAGAAGTACGATGATAATCTCAGTAGACATAAATTGGGGGTTATTCTGCAATGAACCAGGGGTTCAGCAGGTCTGTTTTATTATATTGTAGCGGTTCTGTTTTTCCAGCCTGATAGACTTCCTTTCCGGCAGCACGGATAATGGCATGTCCGGCTGCAGTATCCCACTCCATAGTAGGAGCAAAGCGAGGGTATACGTCGGCATTCCCTTCGGCAATGAGGCATAACTTCAGAGAACTTCCTTTGGAGATGGTTTCCACATGTGTATGCTTTTGCTGCATTTCGTGGATATAAGCTTCTGTTTCAGGAGTCAGGTGTGAACGGGAAGCCACGACGATGAATGTATCGTCTGTACGGTGGGCATTCGGCAGACGCTGTGCATGCGCAATCAGTGCATCCAGTGAAGTGCATGAACCGGTTTCTGTAATTTCATTGATTTTATAGGCTCCCAGCGTGGTATCGGCAAAATAAAGTTCTTTTTTGACGGGGATATAAATGACTCCTGCTTCCGGGCAACCATCTTTTACGTATGCAATGTTGACGGTGAATTCACCGTTTCGTTTGATGAATTCCTTGGTACCGTCCAACGGGTCGACAATCCAAAGCTCTTTCCATTGCTGTCTTTCTTCAGGTGCGATTTTGGCCCCTTCTTCGCTCAGCAGGGGATAGGGAGTGGAAGCCAAAGCCTGGGCTATGACGGCATGCGATTTGCGATCGGCGATGGTCAACGGGGAGTTGTCCGCCTTTCTCTCTATTTCAAAATCTGCATTTGGGTCTGTATACACCGACATGATTTCTGCTCCAGCGGTGAGTGCAGCCTGAATGGCAGTATATAATATATTTTTATCCATAATAGTATAAATTGCTGTAAAATAACAGCTTTTTTTAATGTCGTTTGTGGTTTATTATTCGTATTTTCTGTTCCTGTCTTTTTTTTATAACTTCTTTTAAGAAGCTACCTCCTGGTTTGACTGATTCACTTTGTCATGTGGGTGTTTCCAGATACGCCATAGGTAGAAAGCGCAATGAGTGAAGGCAAAGACAAAGGAGATGGTAAGCAAGGTCTTGTCCTCGTCCCATCCTACGGTTTGCTGATGCCACAATCCGGTAATCACACTGAGAATAGACAAAATCAAGCCTGTAAGGTTTAATACCATATCCCCTTTTCGATGTCTTTGTCCGGGTTCCAGTTTGCTGTGATGGATGCCGTAGGAGGCATATACATCCAGTCCGATGAGCATCCATAACACCAGTCGTATCCACGTATCGGCGGGAAGGAAACTCATCATACACAGGCAGGTAAGGATACCCATGATGGGTACGAAGGGAACAAATGGAGTCTTGAAAGCTCGGTGTACGTGGGGCATGGTCTTACGTACAACCAGTATGGCAGCGCAAACCAGGGTGAAGGCCAGCAGCGTACCGATACTGGTCATCTCTCCGGCCACTTGTGCTGGAATGAAGCCGGCCAACAAGCTGACTACGACCATGAAAAGAGCATTGCTATGAACCGGTGTACGGAAACGGGGGTTGATTTTGGAAAAGAACGGGGGAAGCAGTCCGTCGCGACTCATGCTTAGGAAAACACGGCTTTGTCCGAGCAGGGTGACCATGATAACCGAGCAATAACCGAACAAGATGGCCAGGATGATAGCCTTGTTCAGCCACGGATAAACGGGCTGGATGACACCCTGGGCATCGGGGTATCCCATTTTTTCAATGGCGACGGCCACCGGGGCAATCCCGACCTGTCCGCTGAACTCGGTGTAGTGTGCCACCCCCGTCATGACATGGGCGAAGAGGATGTATAAAATGGTGCATACCAGCAGAGACACTAAAATGCCGATAGGCATATCCCGTTTCGGATTTTTGGTCTCCTGAGCAGCGGTACTCACTGCGTCAAATCCCAAAAAGGCAAAGAAGACGATGGCGGCTCCTCGGAAAATGCCCGAAATGCCGAACTCACCCAACGTGCCGGTATTAGTCGGAATATAAGGTATGTAGTTGTCGCTTTGGATAAAGCGCCAGCCCAATACCACGAATATCAGAATCACCGCAATTTTCAGGAAAACAATCAGTCCGTTAAAGAAGGAACTTCCGGCGGTACCCCGCATCAGAATCAGGCTCATGAGTACCACGATTACCATGGCGGGGATGTTTACGATGCCTCCGTCCCACGGACAGGCCGTGAATGCGTGGGGAAGTTCAATTCCTACCCCTTGCAGGAAGACGGTCATATAGCGGCTCCAGCTGATGCTGACGGTGGTGGCGGCTACGGTATATTCCAGTACCAAATCCCATCCGATAATCCAGGCGATGAGTTCACCCATGGTGGCGTATGAATAGGTATAGGCACTTCCTGATACAGGAATCATGGAAGCAAATTCCGCATAGCAGAGTCCCGCAAAGCAGCATCCGATGGCTGCAATGATGAACGAAAGCGTAATGGCCGGACCTGTGTAAGAAGCCGCCACGGTTCCGGTGATAGAAAACAAGCCGGCTCCAATAATGACTCCCACTCCGAGTGCTACCAGACTGACGGGCCCTAATACCCGTTTGAGGGTGCCGCTTCCCGTTTCCTTGGCTTCAGCCTGTAAAGCCTCTATACTTTTTCGAATAAAAAGCCCCATGGTGATTGTATTTGTAGATTGTGCGGCAAAGATACAAAAAATTATGAAATATTTTATTTCAGGTATTGTGTCACCTTCCCGCTAAGTTGCAGCAGGGATATTTCACACATTTTCGTATCATATTCTGCAGAAAGAATGCGTTCTTCCGCATCGAGGAGGCTTTTCTGAGCTTCACGCATTTCAATTCCGGATAAATCTCCCAGCAGGTAGCGTTCTTTGGCTATCTCGTGGTTCTCTTTGGCGGAAATCAGGTTCTGACGTTCTAGGTTCAACAAGCGGATGTTGTTGCGGTAGGCTTGCCACAGGTTACTCAGGTCGGCCCGGAGTCCTTGTTCCACCTCGTCGCGGGCCAGCTGGGCGTTGCGGATGGCTAGACTGGCATTCCGTTTCTCGCGTTTCCGGTTGCCGTCGAAGAGGTTGAATCCTACGGTGATGCCTCCGCTGAACCCCCAGTTGCTGCGCTGGCGGGTGGCATTGACATCGTATTTATTCAGGGTATAACCGTAGCCGGCATTCAACCGTACATACGGATAATTGCGCGACAATACTTTTTTATAATCCAACTGGGCTAGTACGGTATTTTGGTCTGCTTGCAGCAAACTGGAGTTCGTTTGTAGGGTACCCTCCCACAAGGCATTGAAATCCAGATTTTCGTTGACGTCAATTACCGAGTCTTTCACGCTGAGCGGGCGGTCCATGTCTTTGGCGGCCATCAGCTCGTTCAGGTTGATACGGGAAGTATGCACCAGTTCCCGTTGTTTGATATACTGTGCCCGGTCGGCATTGAAGTCCACGGTGGCTTGCTGATAATCCAGCCGGGAGAAGTTTCCGATGTGGTAGCGTTCTTCCACGATGCGCAGACGTTCCCGGGACAGTGACACGGCATAGCGGAAATTCTTCAACCGGATTTCCTGTTGGATGTAGTTATAGTATTCTGCCGTGAGGGCGGCAATGAAGTCCTCGACGGCAATCCGGGTGTTAGTGGCTCCCTGTCGTTCGAGCTCTTTCAGCTGCTTGTAAGTGGTGCTGATGTTGAACCCGTCAAAAATCGTCCAGTTCAGGTCGATACCCGCATCCAAGGTCTGGTCGTATACGCCACGGAGCTTGGTGGTTTCTCCCGTTTCACGCGACTGGCTGTTGCTGTTGTCTGCGTTTCCGGTATAGCCGGCTGTCAGGTCCACTGTAGGCAGGTAGCCTGCATTTCCCAGGGTGGCGTTGTTTTTGCTCACCTGCTCTTCGTTGCGGGTGATGCGGAGCGAATAGTTGTTGGCCAATCCTTCTTCCAGGCATTGTTGCAAGGTATAGGTGTACTGGGCCTGTGCCGGAAGTCCCAGACCGAGGAAAAAAAGTGCATAGTAAATAGACCGTTTTCTCATTTCTTTTCTTTTTTAGCGCGGTTAGTCGAAATATAAGAATAAATGGCCGGTACGATGTACATGGTCAGGAAAGTAGAAACCAGCATACCGCCCACTACAGCCACTCCCATGGCGATGCGCTGGTTGGCTCCTTCACCCGAAGCGAAAGCCAGCGGCAACAAGCCGAGGATGGTAGAGGCACTGGTCATCAGAATAGGGCGCAGACGCTGGAGGGCCGCATCGCGGATGGCCAGCATCTTTTCTTCGCCCGCCTCCTGTTTCTGGTTGGCAAATTCCACAATCAGGATACCGTTTTTGGCCACCAGTCCAATCAGCATGATGATACCAATCTGACTGAAGATGTTCATCGTGATGTCGCCGAAGTACATGAAGACCAGGGCACCGGCGATGGCCAGCGGCACGGTGAGCATGATGATGAGCGGATCTTTGAAACTTTCAAACTGTGCCGAAAGAATCAGGTAAATCAAAATCAGGGCCAGGATGAAGGCGAACATCAGGCTGGAGGAACTTTCGCGGTATTCCTTGGAGTCGCCCGACAAGGCGGTGCGGAACGTGTCGTCCAGCACCTTGTCGGCAATCTTGTCCATCTCGTCCAGACCGTCGCCGATGGTTTTGCCTTCGGCCAGTCCCGCAGAAATGGTGGCCGAGATGAAACGGTTATAATGATACAGTTTGGGCGGTGCCACAGCTTCCACAAATTCCACCAGGTTGTCCAGCTGTATCATTTCTCCCTTGTCGTTCCGGATATAAATCGACTTGATGTTGGCCGGCTGGTTACGTTGCTGGCGGTTGATTTGTCCAAGAATCTCATACTGCTTGCCATTCATGTAGAAATAGCCCATGCGCTGTCCGCTTAACCCGTATTGCAAGGTTTCTCCGATGTCGCGCACACTTACACCCATGGTGCCAGCCTTGTCGCGGTTGATGGTGACGCGCATTTCCGGACTGCTGAACTTCAGGTCCACGTCGGCCATCTGGAAGGTCGGGTTATCGTATACTTGTGCCAGGAACTCTGGTAATACCTCCTGAAGCTTTTCGATACTGACCGCCTGAAGCACATATTGTACCGGCATACTGGCTCTTCGTCCGCCGAAAGAAGACTGCTGTTGTACGAAGGAACGGGCCTTGGTATGCGTACGGATAGCTTTAGAGATTTTTTCGGCTACCTCCATCTGGGTGTAATCGCGTTCCTTGATGTCTTTCAGGGTAACCTGAATGTTTCCGCTTCCACTCGACACACGGGCCGTGACAAAAGCCGCATCCGGTACGATGGAGTCGACCAGTGTGTTGATTTCTTCCGTATAGTCACGGATGTATTCATAGCTGGCTCCTTCGGCCGCACTGGTCCGGATGTTGATTTGCGAGCGGTCTTCCAGTGGGGCCATCTCGGCTGGAATATGGTTCCATAAGTAACCGATGAGGGCCAATGTAATCAGGATGAACGGGATAGCGATGATACGCTTGTGCAGAAAGGCCTGAAGGCTGCGGGCATACAGGCGGTTCATGCCTTCGAAGAAAGGCTCCGTCTTCCGGTAAAACCAGTTCTGTTTTTCCCGGTGCTTCAACAATTTGGTGGCCAGCATCGGGGTAAAGGTCAGAGCCGAGAAAGCCGAGATAATGACAGAGCCGGCTACTACGAAACTGAATTCGCGGAAGAGGCGTCCGCTGGTTCCTTCCATGAAGACAATCGGGATGAACACGGCGGCTAGGGTAATGGTGGTGGAAATCACGGCAAAGAAAATTTCTTTAGCGCCCTCGATACCCGCCTCAAACGGTTTCATACCTCGCTCGATGCGGATGTAAATGTTTTCGGTCATCACGATGGCATCGTCGACCACCAGTCCCACCGACAGGACGACGGCCAGCATGGTGAGCACGTTGATGGAGAATCCGGCGATATACATCACGAAGAAGGCTCCGATGAGGGAGACCGGAATCACAATACAGGGAATCAAGGTGACACGCCAGTCGCGCAGGAAAAGGAAGATGATGATAATCACCAGCGCGAAAGCCTCGTACACGGTACTTTCCACTTCTGCAATGGAGGCACGGATAAAGCGGGTGTTGTCGAAACCGTATGTGTATTCCACGTCGTCGGGCAAGTCTTTCTTCATCTGCTCCATGCGTTCGTACACGGCGTCGGCAATGTCGATGTGGTTGGCACCCGGCTGCGGAATGACGACGACACCCACCATGGGTACCCCGTTCATCTTCATGTAGCTCTTCAGGTCGGCCGGTCCCAGTTCCGCGTAACCGATGTCACTGAAGCGCACCACCTGTCCGTTTTGTTCTTTCAGGATGATGTTGTTGAATTCCTTCGCTGTATGCATCTGTCCCATGGTGCGCAGGGTCAGTTCCACAGTATTTCCTTCTATGCTTCCAGACGGAAGTTCCAGGTTCTGTTTATCGATGGCATTTTTCACGTCTACCGGGGTGATGCTGTAGCCGGCCATTTTGACCGGGTCGAGCCACAGACGCATGGAATAGCGTTTTTCTCCCCAGATGGAGACGCTGCTCACGTCGGGAATGGTTTGCAGCTGTTCCTTGACGGTCAGGTCGGCAATCTCACTCAGTTCCAGCAAAGAACGGGTGTGACTTTGTATGGCCACCATCAGGATAGGGCTGGCATCGGCGTCGGCTTTGGATACGGTAGGCGGGTCGCAGTCGCGGGGTAGGTAGCGCTGGGCACGCGACACCTTGTCGCGCACGTCGTTGGCAGCGGTTTCCAAGTCGACAGACAGTTCAAATTCCACGGTGATGCGGCACTGTCCCTGCTGGCTGGTACTCGACAGGGAGCGGATGCCCGGAATCCCGTTGATGTTCTGTTCTAGTGGTTCCGTAATCTGGTTTTCAATCACTTCTGCATTGGCTCCCGGATAGCTGCAGGTCACGGAGATGATGGGATTATCCACCGAAGGGTATTCGCGTACCCCTAGGGTGGTGTAGCCAATCAGTCCGAAAAGCAGGATGATAATGGTGAGCACAGTGGCCAGTACGGGCCTTCTGATACTAAGTTCGGAGATGTTCATACGGCAGAAAGTTAGTTGATTTGATCAAGAATTACCGGCATGCCGGTGCGCAGTTGAAGGGTACCGGAGGTCAGGATGGTATCTCCGGCCGACAATCCTTTCAGAATCTGTACTTCTGCTTCCGTGCGGATACCGATTTCCACATCCACCGGTTCGGCCACTCCTGAGCGGTACACGAATACCTTGTTCTTTCCCATTTCCGGGACGATGGCTTCCGACGGAATGGCGATGGCGTCTTGGATTTCTTTCTGCTTCAGTTCGATGTCCGCATAGCGTCCGGGCAACAGTTCCCCATTCCGGTTCGGATAGAGGGCGCGGACGGTCAGCGTATGAGTTTCTTCATTGATGCGTGATTCCGTGGCATAAACTTGGGAATTGAAGGCTTCCAATCGTCCTTCAATCTTGAAGGTCAGGTTTGTGCCTTTCTTGATTTCGCGGGCATAACGTTCCGGTACGGCAAATTCCACTTTAAGTGGTGTGATTTTCGTCAGTTTGGCGATGACGGTTGTGGGGGAGGCGTAAGCTCCCAGGCTGACCTGCCGCAATCCGATGATGCCGTCGAACGGGGCCCGGAGTTCCGTCATGGCAATGTTTGCTTTCACATTCTCAATGTCGGCGTTGAGGGTAGCCAGTTCCGTTTTTACCTGTTCGTACGCTTCTTTGCTCACTGCATCACGTTGCAGCAAGGCATTCTGACGGAACACACGGTCTTCGGCCAGTGGCATCTGGGCTTCCAGCCGTTTCAGCTGGGCTTGCAACTGGCTGTCGTTCACTTTGGCCAGCAGCTGGCCTTTGGACACGAAAGAGCCCTCCGTGAAATCAATGCTCGTGATTTTTCCGGAGGTTTCAAACGACAAGTCCACTTCTTCATCCGGCATCAGTTTGCCGCTGACAAACAGCTGGTCGGTGAGCAAGTGAGGTTTGAGTATTTTAGCATTTACGTTGAGTGCTTTGGACTTGCCAGTGGGTACTTGCTTCTCGGCTGCTTCCAGTTCTTCGTTCTTCCCGGGGGTAAACGTGTGAATACCTAAGGCAATAACTCCAGCCCCTATCACTACGATGATTCCCCATTTGATTCGTTTGTCCATGTGTGTTTTTCGTAAGGTTTGAGGTTAAAAAAGTTAATAGGCTGACCGGTATTTTCCTTCTTCCTTGTCTTCTAGTATGTTCAGGTAAGAGGCATACCGCGATTCGCTGATGTAGTGGTTTTCCACGGCTTCACGTACGGCGCAACCCGGTTCATGCCGGTGGGTACAGTTCCCGTATTTGCAGTGCGCGGAAAACTCGAATATTTCCTTGAAGTAGTGTCCCACTTCCTCGTCCTTCATGTCGAAGGTGCCGAAACCCTTGATGCCCGGGGTGTCAATTATGTAGCCGTCGCCCGCTACAGAGAACATTTCAGAGAAAGTGGTAGTGTGCATGCCTTTGTTGTGTGCCGTGGATATTTCGCCGGTTTTGACATTCTGTTCCGGCAGGATGGCATTGATTAAGGTCGATTTTCCTACGCCGGAATGGCCGGAGAACAAGGTTACTTTTCCTTGCAGGGCCTGTTTGATTTCCTCTATTCCAGTGCCTTCCAGCGCCGAAATTTGGTAGCAGGGGTATCCGATGTGGGTGTACAGGTGAATCAGTCCCTCCAGGTAATGCAATTCCTCTTCTGTATAGCGGTCCACTTTGTTAAATACCAGGCAGACTGGTACGCGATACGCTTCTGCCGAGGCCAGGAAACGGTCGATGAATATGGTGGAAGTTTCCGGATAGTTCACCGTGACCACCAGCATGCACTGGTCCAGATTGGCTGCGATGATGTGTGATTGTTTGGACAGGTTGGAAGAACGGCGGATGATGTAGTTTTTCCGGTCTTCAATTTCGGTAATGAATGCGGTTCCTTCCGCATTGACATTGATTTGTACCCGGTCGCCCACGGCGATAGGGTTTGTGCTGCGTATTCCTTTCAGGCGGAAATTTCCTTTTATCTTACACTCAATTAGCTTTCCCTCGTCCGTTTTGACCAGATACCAGCTTCCTGTATTTTTAATGACCAGACCTTTTTCCAATAGATGTAAATTTAAAAAAAGAGGAGGGAAGAAATCCTGACGGTTCCCTCTCTCCTCCTATGGGGTGAATAAAATTTATACTGTCATGATTTCTTTGTCTTTGGCAGCCAGCATGTCGTCAATCTGCTTGATGTACTTGTCGTGTACTTTCTGCAATTTGGCTTCAGCGTTTTTCTGCTCGTCTTCCGGCATACCGTCTTTTACGGCCTTTTTCAGGGCGTCGATGGCATCGCGGCGTGCGTTGCGGATGCTTACCTTGGCAGTTTCTCCTTCACCTTTGCACTGCTTGCTCAGCTGTTTACGGCGTTCCTCAGTCAATGGCGGAATACCCAGACGGATGATTTCACCGTTGTTTTCCGGCATGATACCCAGTTCAGAGTCGATAATTGCCTTTTCAATGATGCGGAACATGCTCTTGTCCCACGGCTTGATGGCAATGCTGCGCGCGTCGGGAGTAGTCACTGCGGCTACGTTGTTGATGGGCACCATGCTTCCGTAAGAGTCTACGCGGATACCGTCCAGCAGACGTACGTCGGCTTTTCCGGCACGGATGTGGGCCAGCGCGTCTTCCAGGTACATGATTGCCATATCCATTTTCTCTTCAGCTTCGCTGATAATTGTTTTAGAATCTGCCATATATTTCTTACATTTATAGGTTTTATATTCTCTGATAAGTATTTATGTGAACAAAAATAAGCTATTTTTTATTCTCATGCAATACTTCGGAACATAAGTTTGTGTCTGTTTGGCTCGAAACTTGCCGGAAACTTCTTATCTTTGTTTGTCAACTTAATAGCAGCACGGTTTATGATTACAGTTTATTTGGCCCGTCATGGACAGACGGAGGAGAATTTGAGTCGGATTTTTCAGGGGCATTTACCTGGTACATTGACGGAAGAAGGCAAACAGCAGGCCGTGGAACTGGGGCAGACCTTGCGTGAGATTCCGTTGGATGCCGTGGTGAGCAGCGACTTGCAGCGGGTGGTGGATACGGTACGGCTGGCCGTGGGCGACCGGCACCTGCCGTGGCAGCAGACGACTTTGCTGCGGGAAATCGACTGGGGACCGTGGACCGGACTGACGGTGGGGAGTGTGGATTTGAGTCATCCGCCTGCCGGGGTAGAGACCCCTCAGATGTTGTACGACCGTGCGGGAACTTTTCTGGAGTATCTGTGGCAGCATTATGACGGCCAGCGGGTGCTGGTCGTGGCGCACGGGCAAATCAACCGCTGCCTGGAGGCCCGGATGAAAGGGGTAGCATTGGACGACCTTCGCACGATTCCCTTGATGAAAAATGCGGAATTCCACCGTTATGAACTGGCGGGTGAGTAAATAAAAACGGCAAGGAGCAGTCGTAGACCGCAGCTTGCCGTCATTTTATAGAATAGAAAAGGGTTGGGATAATCAGTTGTGTACCAGTGTACCGATATTTTCGCCCGACATCACTTTCTTCAGGTTGCCTACGGTATCCATATCGAATACAATAATCGGCAGGTTGTTTTCCTTGCACATGCAGGTAGCGGTCAGGTCCATTACCTTCAGGCCGCGTGCCAGTACTTCATCGTACGTAATGTCATCGAACTTCGTGGCTGTCGGGTCTTTTTCCGGGTCGGCTGTATAGATACCGTCTACGCGGGTACCTTTCAGCATGACGTCGGCTTCGATTTCAATGCCTCTCAGTGACGAACCGGTGTCGGTGGTAAAGAACGGATTTCCGGTACCGGCCGACATAATGACTACTTCCCCGTTTTCCATGGCCTCAATGGCTTTCCATTTGGTATAGAATTCACCAATCGGTTCCATGCGGATAGCCGTCAGTACACGTGCCTTTACGCCGGCAGCCACCAAAGCTGAGCTTAGTCCCAAGCTGTTGATAACCGTAGCCAGCATACCCATCTGGTCACCTTTCACGCGGTCAAAGCCTTTTCCGGCTCCCGACAATCCGCGGAAAATGTTACCGCCACCGATGACGATGCCAATCTGTACGCCCATGTCATGGATTTCCTTGATTTGCTGTGCATATTCGCCCAGCCTTTTTTCGTCAATACCGTATTTTTTTTCTCCCATGAGGCTTTCGCCGCTGAGTTTTAACAGAATGCGTTTGAATTTTGCCATAATCGTAGTTGTTTTATTAGTTTGTAGCAAAGTTAGTAATAATTTCGGATATCTTCCGCTTTGCGAAAAAAACTATGACAGGGTGTGTAAATCTGTGATTCTCTTCCGGTAAAGGATGATTCCTTGTACGATACCCCGCAGACTCAGGTAGACAATGAAAGCCATCCAGAGTGCATGGTTTCCTAATGTGTCGTGCAGACTGTAGTAAAGGAGGAAGAAACTGGCCGAGGCAATCCACATGGCACGCAGCATGAGGCGGGTGGCTGTGGCCCCGATGCAGATACCGTCGAGCAGAAAAGCCGAGAATCCAGCCAGCGGAATGGCCAGTACCCAGTAAATGTATTCTCCGGACGCGGCAATGACAGTCGCGTCGTCGGTCAACAGGTTGAGAAAACCTTTTCCTCCCAGTCCGTAGAGCAAGGTAAACAGCAGGGAGAGTGAGATGCCCCATTTGAAAAGATGTTTTACGGTTAGTGTCAGTGCCTTGTGGTTCCGGGCTCCGATGTATTTCCCGCTCAGCGCTTCTCCAGCGTAGGCAAATCCATCCATGAAATACGAAAAGAGGGTGAACAGTTGCATGAGCAAGGCATTGACGGCCAGTACCACATCGCCGTATGCGGCCCCCGTGGAGGTGAAAAAAACAGTTACGGCAATCAGGCAGAGCGTACGGAAGAAGATGTCTCGGTTCACCTGAAAGAAACGTTTCATTTCGGTTCGGTCGAACAAACCTTTCTGGTGCAGGTACTTTCGTAGCGGACGATAGTAGACAAGCCAGAGCAGGCAGGCCATTCCCAGTCCCGCATATTGTGCTACAAGGGTGCCGAGGGCCACACCTTCCACTTTCATGCCGAGGGAGAAGACGAAAAATAGACTGGCGGCAATGTTGACAATATTCTGGGTGAGGGCGATGAACATCGGGAAACGGGAGTTCTGCATGCCGATGTACCAGCCGGTAAAGCCGTAGAGTCCCAGCGTGGCCGGAGCTCCCCAGATGCAGATATGGAAATAGAGCGTGGCCAATTTTTCCACCTCCTCACTGGTGTCCATGAAGATAAAAGCCAGGCTGCGGATGGGGAATTGCAAGATCAGCAGGGCAAGGGCCAGTAGCAGACTGATGCTCAGCGAGCGGAGCAGGATTCGGGTAGATTCCTGCAAGTCGTGTCGGCCGTAGGCTTGGGCAGTGAGTCCTCCCGTTCCCATGCGGAGGAAGCCGAAGAGCCAGTAAATCATATTGAACAGCATGCCTCCCACAGCGATGGCTCCGATGTAGGAAGCTGCTCCCAGATGGCCTACAATGCTGACGTCAATCAATCCCAGCAGGGGGACGGTGATGTTGGAAACGATGGAGGGCAGGGCAATGTGCAGAATCTGTCTGTCGGTCGTCTTCATAAGATGTATTCCACTTCCTTGAATAAATAGCCTCTTTGTTGTCCTTGCGCGTCTTCCAGTATCAGGCGTCCGCTGGGCTCGATGTCCACGATGCGTGCCTGGAACTGTCCGTCCTTGTCCTGATACGGATGCATTCCCTCCTTGCGGTAGAGGGCTTCCTTGTAACGTGTTTCCAGTAGGTCGGTCTGTCCTTCCTTCAGCCGTTGATAATAGTAGGTAACCTTGTCCATGATTTGTGCCAGTATTTCACGGATGTCATACTGGTTGCCCGTAATCTGGCACAAGGAGATGGGGTTGGGGGCATCGCTGTAGAAGCGTTCCTGGTTCAGATTGACCCCGGTGCCCGAGATGGAACGGCTGATGTGGATACCGGTCAGGTCGTTTTCAATCAGGGTGCCGCAAATCTTTTGGTCTCTCCAGTAGATATCGTTGGGCCATTTGATGGAGATGCCTTCCGTATAGCTGGACAGCACGTCATACAGGGCCAGGGCCGTGACTTGTGAGAGGTAGAACTGGCGGTGTGCCTCCAGAAAGTCCGGATACAGCACAAAGCTGAAGAGCAGGTTCTTGCCTGCTTCCGATTCCCAGCTGTTGCCACGCTGTCCGCGTCCGGCCGACTGGAAAGATGAATATACGCTGGTCAGTTCCGGATATGGTTGCGCATTGCAAAGGTCCGCCAAGTAGGAATTGGTAGAAGTGGTTTCTGCCAATACGATAGGTTCAGGATATTTCATGAGTCTTTATGCATTAATTAGTTCCACACAGGAGGGAAGAAAGCCTCTTCGATGTGTTCAATCTGGAAAGGAGGCTGCATTCCCACCACGGTAATGAGGTCGAAGCGGACGGGAAGGTCGAGGGCGAATTTCCGGACATACGCATCGGCAGAAGCCACGATACTCCGTATTTTCCGGTTGTCCACCGCTTCTTCCGGATGGCCGAAACGGTTGTCCCTTCTGGTTTTCACTTCCACAATGACTAAGGTACCGTCTTTTTGGGCCACGATGTCCAAATCCCGGTGTCCGGAATGCCAGTCCCGGTGTCTGATTTCATATCCTTTTTCAGTCAGATAAGCCACTGCGGCAGCTTCTCCTTCTTTTCCCAGTTCATTATGTAGTGCCATTTTCCGCTTTTTTGCAAAAATACGCATTTTTATGCTTCAATTTTAACGGAATACGCTAATTTTGCAGGACAAATGGTAAATAGCGGGAAAAAAAGAAAGAAAGTGCCAGTTAGCAATCCTCCCCGTCGTCAGCGGATGGTTTGCTTGATGAGCGAAGAAGAGGTGCGGATTGTGGACCGTTATCTGGAAAAATACCAGATAACCAACAAGGCACGCTGGCTTCGCGAGACGGTCTTGTCTTTTATCCATCAGAATATGGAAGATGATTATCCCACGCTTTTCAAGGAACATGATATGCGCAGATAAACCGATGGCAGACGATTCTTTTTACATGAAACAAGCACTGGCTGAGGCTGTACGGGCCGCAGACAGGGGAGAGGTACCTGTAGGGGCTGTGGTGGTCTGCCGGGACCGCATCATTGCGCGTGCGCATAACCTGACCGAGACCTTGCACGATGTGACGGCTCATGCGGAAATGCAGGCGGTGACGGCGGCGGCCAATGCATTGGGGGCGAAATACCTGAATGATTGTACGTTGTATGTCACGGTGGAACCCTGCGTGATGTGCGCAGGAGCGATTGCCTGGGCACAAGTAGGTCGTCTTGTGTTCGGGGCGGAAGACGAGAAAAGAGGTTACCAGCGGTATGCGCCGCAAGCCTTGCATCCTAAGACGGTAGTCGTGAAAGGAGTGTTGTCCGACGAGTGTGCCGGACTGATGAAAGACTTCTTCCGGAAAAGAAGATGAAATGTTTTATTTGATTTCTTCAAAATCCACGTATTCTCCTTCTTCTTTGTCAAAAATCTTTTTCCGTCGTCGTACGGAGGTATTTCCTTCGTTGGAATAAGCATCGAAGGAATCTTCCTGTGGCTGACTGGAACTGGAGGTATAAGTGGTCCGTTGGGCAGAGCCGTTGCGTTGCATGCGTCGTTTGAATCCGAATATCATGCCGATGACTCTGGACAGGATGAAGAGTCCGATGAGCAGGACAACCAGTATGATGAAAAATATAAAGCCTAGAATATGGAACATTTTCTTTCGTTTTTAATTTAGATGGAACAAAAAACGTGCCACAATTTCCCCATCTATTTTTTGCGTGTCAGTAAGGATAAAAGAATGTACCATACGATGACAGCTGCGAATCCGCTCAACTGGAAGATAATCAGCAGTGGAATGCTGACAATCAGGAAGATATAACTTATCTTGTTGTGTCCCCATGACAAATCTTTAAACTTCAGGGAGAACATGGGCAGTTCGGCTACCAGCAACAATGACATGACAATTACCAGGATGAAGAGGTACAGGGCATTGAAGCTGTCGGAAATAAGAAAATCGTGTGCCCCTACGGTCAGTGAGCCCCAGAACAAGGCGTTGGCAGGGGTTGGCATGCCGATGAACGAGCTGGTCTGACGTTCGTCCAGGTTGAATTTAGCCAGTCGGAGGGCAGAAAATACAGCAATCAGAAAGGCCGTGTAGGGCATGAGTCCCGATAACGGAAGGAGAAAATCCGGATAATGCACCTCCTTGAACAGGGAGAAAGCAATGGCGGCCGGAGCCAGTCCGAAGGTAATGTCATCGGCCAGCGAGTCCAGCTCTTTCCCGATGGGAGAGGATACATGCAACAGACGGGCTGTCATTCCGTCGAAGAAATCGAACACCGCTCCCAGTACGATGAAAAGCAGTGCCCATTCGTATTTGCTATGAAAAGCCATGTAACAGGCTATGCATCCACAAAACAGATTACAACTGGTAATCGTGTTAGGAATATTTCGGATAATCGCGTGAGCCATGATGCTATATAAATAAGGTATATACTATTTTTTGATTAGGGCAAACGGGCAATCACTGTTTCATTGCCGGTTGTTTTCTGTCCCATAGTCACACAGACTTCTGTACCTAATGGCAGATACACATCCACCCGCGACCCGAATTTGATGAATCCCATGTGTTCGTCAATGTAACAATCCTCTCCCGGTACCGCATAAGTGACAATGCGTCGCGCCACCGCACCCGCAATCTGACGGGCCATGACGGTATGGCCTTCCGGTGTATCGATAACGACCATTGAACGTTCGTTTTCCGTGCTGGCTTTCGGAAGCCAGGCTTTCATGAAGCGTCCGTTATGATGGTCTACATGCTTCACCACTCCATCTACTGGATACCAGTTGGCATGTACGTTGGTGATGTCCATAAAGATGGAAATCATCAGGCGGCGGTCATGGAAGTATTCATATTCATCCACTTCTTCAATGACTACTACACGTCCGTCGGCCGGTGCCACTACCATTTTTTCCGTGTCACCTTTGAACAAGCGTATCGGACAACGGAAGAAATTAACCATCAGTCCATAGACAATGAGGCTTGCAATAGCTACTATATAGAATGGTATCTTACACTCAATTCCCCAATACAAAGCGGTATTTATAAGGAGTAATAAGATTGCACCGGTAATCAGAATGTGAGTTCCTTCGTGATGGAGGCGGATTTTTTTAAGTTTCTTTATTCTGTTCATTCGGGTCATAACAAAGTTGAATGTTTTTATCGTGCGAAGATAGGGCTATTTTAAGAACTCTGCAAATAATAGAATCAGAAAAACGTGTAGAAGGTGGGATTTCCTCTTTCTTAAAAGAGAAAAAAGATGATTTAAACCTCTTTTATAAACCTTGTAGAAAACATAAAAGTACTTGGATTGGAATATATGAGCGTTTCCTTGGAACAATTCAGTATAGATTGTGGACGCTTAAACATTTTGGAAATAGATAAAAGTTAATGTAATAAAATATGTTTTGTAGCCTTTTGTTTTTTATATTTCATTGAGAATTAATTGTTTTGTAATAGATGCGTTCTTATGTATACCTTTTGGTGAATATTTTTACCCCCTTAAATGAACTATTTTGTCCCACCTTTATATAATAAAACGGTACATTTGTGACGAAAACTTTAAAATCTAAATTTAATCTAAATTCATTGTATGCAAACCGAATTCCGAACTTTTCTATGGAGAAGGGGATTGAGCATAATGTTGTTCGTCCTGTTTTCTATGACTGCGGCTATGGCCCAGGTGCTCGTGAAGGGTACTGTGATCGATAAGGCAGGTGAAAGTGTCATTGGTGCCAGTATCCAAGTGAAAGGGACTACTCAGGGAACCATTACTGATGTGGATGGTAAGTTCTCTTTGACTGTGCCCGACAAAAAATCTGTCATTGTGGTTTCTTTTATTGGTTATGCCACGAAAGAACTCAAGGTGGATTCCTCTAAACCTATGTCTATTGTATTGGAAGAAGATACGAAGGTATTGGACGAAGTGGTGGTAGTAGGTTACCAGGAGGTGAGAAAGAAAGACTTGACCGGTTCTGTGGCCAAGGCGGATATGAAGGAATTGTTGAACACTCCGGTAGGTTCGTTCGACCAAACGTTGGGGGGACGTATTGCCGGTGTGAATGTATCTTCTAGTGAAGGTACTCCGGGTGGAACCATGAACATTGTGATTCGTGGTAATAACTCTCTGACGCAGGACAACTCTCCGTTGTATGTAATTGACGGTTTCCCGGTAGAAGATGCAACCATTGCTAGTACTATTAATCCTTCGGATATTGAATCATTGGATATCTTGAAGGATGCATCAGCTACAGCCATTTATGGTGCTCGTGGTGCAAATGGTGTAGTCATCATTACTACAAAGAAAGGTAAGGTAGGTAAGCCTCAGTTGACATACGATGGTAGTGTGACTATGCAGCATGTGACTCGGACTATTCCGATGATGGATGCGTATGAGTTTGTAAAACTGCAAGCGGAAATGTATCCGGATGCCATGACTTCTTCTTCAGGTGGTTATTTGATGAACTACGATGGAAAGCAGTGGACGTTGGAAGATTATCGTAACATTGATCAGTATAACTGGCAGGATGAAATTTTTCGTACAGCATGGCAGCATAGCCATAATCTACGTTTGACAGGTGGTACTGAAGGTATTCGTTACAACGCTTCTCTTTCTTATTATAATCAAGATGGTGTTTTGTTGAATTCTGGTTACGAACGTTTGCAGAGCCGTATGAATACGGTAGTTCGTCGTGGAAGATTGAACATGAGTTTGACAGCTAACTATTCTCGTGCAATTCAGACAGGTTCTACTCCTTCTGAAACTTCTTATAGTGGTATGAATAACTTGTTCTACAGTGTATGGGGATATCGTCCGGTTACTTTCCCGAACAGACCACTTAGTTCTTTGATGGACAGTGCGATGGATGATGCCGTGGACAACAGCAACGACTATCGTTTTAACCCGATTATGTCATTGAAGAATGAATATCGTAAAAATTATACCAACAACTTGCAGTTGAACGGTTTTGTAGAATATGAATTCATTAAAGGTTTGAAATTAAAGATTTCAGGTGGTTATACATACGATGCACGTAAACGTGACGTATTCAATAACTCTAAAACTCGTTATGGAGGTCCTACTTCTACTGATAAAGTAAATGCTGAAGTTGTACGTAACGAACGTTTGACGTGGTTAAATGAAAATACGCTGACTTATCAGACCAACATTAAGAAAAAACATTTCTTTAATGCATTGGCTGGTGTCACGTTCCAAAATTCAGACTACGAATATTATTCTTTCAAAACGACGCATATTCCTAACGAATCGCTCGGAATGGCCGGTATGTATGAAGGTCAAGCAAATACAACTAGTTCAAGCAAGAGTTCATGGTCAATGATGTCCTATCTGGCTCGTTTGAATTATAATTATATGTCTAAGTATTATGCAACTGTTTCCTTCCGTGCCGATGGCTCTTCTAAGTTTAGTAAAGACAATCGTTTTGGTTATTTCCCTTCTGGCTCTTTGGCATGGAGCTTTACGGAAGAGGAATTTATGAAACCTATTTCAAATGTTTTCTCTGCTGGTAAGTTGCGCTTGAGCTGGGGTTTGACTGGTAACAACCGTATTGATGAATATGACTATTATGCTCTGCTTCAGGTTCTGAAGGCAAAACAAGGTGATTATATATCTAATGGAAGTATTCCGAGTGGTGTGTATCCGTTTGGAGGAGATAATTCTACGGCAGGAGTTGTACCGGTATCTATTGCTAACAACAACCTGAAGTGGGAGACAACAGAACAATGGAACCTTGGTTTGGATTTGGGCTTTTTCAATGATCGCATCAATATTACGGCCGATATATATCGGAAGACAACTCGTGACTTGTTGCTGGATGCCTCTTTGCCATTGAGCTCTGGTTTCTATAGTGCGACGAAGAATATTGGTAAGGTTCGTAATGATGGTTTGGAATTGAGTTTGAGTACGGTAAACGTAAAAACAAAGAACTTTACTTGGACGACTGATTTCAATATTTCATTTAATAAGAATGAAGTGTTGGAGTTGGCTGAGAACCAGACTTCCTTATTGACTTCTGCTACTTTTGATAAGGATTATAACTCTCAGCCGAGTTACATTGCCCGTGTAGGTTACCCGATGGGTATGATGTATGGTTATATCTATGAAGGTACTTATAAGTATGATGATTTTAATAAGTCAGGTAACAGCTACACGTTGAAGTCAAATGTACCTCATTTCACTTCGGAAAGCAATACACAACCGGGTATGCCGAAATATAAGGATTTGAATGGTGATGGTATTATTGACTCAAATGACCGTACTATTATTGGTCGTGGCTTGCCTATCCATACAGGTGGTTTTACTAACAGCTTCACTTACAAAGGCTTTGATTTGAGCGTTTTCTTCCAGTGGTCTTACGGTAACGACATCTTGAATGCCAACCGTCTGTTCTTTGAAAGTTCAAACAACAAATCTCGTGAATTGAACCAGTATGCAAGTTATGCTAATCGTTGGACTCCTGAAAATCCGAATAGTGATATTCCGGCAGCTACTACATCTTCTTCCAATAAGGTCTTTTCTTCACGTGTAGTAGAAGATGGTTCTTTCCTTCGTTTGAAGACTGTGACATTGGGTTATACTTTCCCAGCTAATAAGATAGCCAAGGCAAAACTGACTAGTGCGCGTGTGTATGTAGCTGCTCAGAACTTGTGGACATGGACAAGCTATTCAGGTTACGATCCTGAAGTTTCTGTACGTAACAGTGCTTTGACTCCAGGTTTGGACTATTCTTCTTACCCGAGAGCTTATTCTTTGAGTTTTGGCGTAAGTCTGGGATTCTAATTTAAGTCATAATGATTTAATAAACAAAAAATTATGAAAGCATTAAAATATACAATTTTGTCTTTGATGTTCGGAGGGCTGGTTGTGTCTTGCGATTTCTTGGACAAAGAGCCAACAAAATTGACGCTCGATAATTATTTCACTACGGCAGATGAAGCCAGTTCTTTCCTTACAGGAATTTATGCGGAATTGGGACAGTCTACTTTTTATGGTGCCGATTACTTGTATCTGGTTGGAGGAGATGACCTCGAACATTATGGAGGTGTGAACCGTTCTCCGGTATCCAGCGGATTGATTTGTAATAACGCTACTTCCAGTGATGCAGCAGTAACAGGTTTCTGGTATACGCTGTATTCAGGAATTAATCGTGCAAACTTGTTTCTGGAAAACATTGACCGTGTGTCAGATATAAATGAGGGGGTGAAAGCACAGTATGTGGCAGAAGCCCGTTTCCTGCGTGCCTTCTACTATTTTAATCTGGTGCAGTGCTGGGGAGATGTACCTTTTCGTACGACAGCTACCAGTGATGTGATTGGTTTGGACGCTCCTCGTGAGGACAAACAGAAAATATATGATTTCATTATATCTGAAATGGAGGACGTTTCAGATGAAGAGAATGGTGGATTGCTAACGGCCGCTGAGTTGAATTATATGCCTGGTCATGTGTCTAAGTCCGCTGCATGGGGTATTTTGGCTCGTGTATTCCTGTTCCGGGCCGGTGAATGGCATCGCGATAATCGTGCGGCAACTGAGGTGGAAACTACTACTTATTTCTCTGAAGCATCCAAATATGCAAAAAAGGTGATGACATTAGGTAATCATGATTTGACACCAGATTACTGGGATTTCTTCATTGACTTATGTGCAAACCGTTATAATAGTTCTGGAAAGAACGAAAGTATCTGGGAGGCAGAATTTGCCGGAAACAATACCACTGATATCAAGGCAGAAGGTCGTATTGGTAATATTATCGGTCTGGCTGCTCCTGACATGTCTTCCAAGAGCAGCGTAGTAGGTTCTGCGGATCCGGGCTTTTCTTATGAATTTATATTTGCCACTCCGAAGTTGTATAAACTTTACGGTACAGACATTGCTGCTTCTACACTGGCTGATCCGGCAAGTGCGGAAGCTAAAGCATTGCGTGAGAAAGATGTTCGTTATTATTGGAATATCGCTCCGTTTAAATATGTGGAAGCTGGCGGTAAGAATACGGGTGTGACAGGACGTGAATTTTATGAACAGGCTGGTCTCAATTTCGTATTAGCACACGATAACGGACGTTCATATAGCTATGGTGATAAAGATGTGCTGACTACAGCTTCTTATGTAGATTATGCACGTGCATGTGCAAAGTTCCGTCGTGAATATGAGGCAGATAAAAAAGATAAGAATAGTACAGCTATTAATTTTCCGATTTTGCGTTATTCGGATGTGTTGTTGATGTTTGCTGAGGCTGAGAATGAGGTGAATGGTCCGACGGATGAAGCTAGAAATGCTTTGTATAAGGTAAGGAGTCGTGCTGGATTGACGGAGGCCCTGCCTTCCATGTCGAAAGATCAGTTCCGTCAGGCAGTGAAAGATGAACGGGCACGTGAACTTTGTTTTGAATACACCCGTCATTTTGACCTGATTCGTTGGGGAGAATTCGTGAACAATATGAATGCATTAGTAGAGGAAGCTACTAATGGACAATCAAGTGGCTGGAAACAAGGTCCTTCAAATGTGTATACTTATTTCCAAGTTTCTTCTGCCTATAACTATTTCCCGATTCCTGAGGCTGAAATGGCCGTGAATAAAGCTATAACAGAAAATAACCCAGGCTGGTAATAATCAGAATGTTTAATTTTAAAGTGTAAATCAATGAAACTATATAAATTATTTGCACTGAGTATGGTTACCTTCGCATTGGCCTCATGTGACAAGTCTTTGGAACAGGGACTGGAGGGAGCAAATGTCTCAGTAGAAGTAAATGACAATGTGGTGTCTGACGGACAGATTATTACCGTCTCCAAAGGTACACCAATCAAGTTCAATATTAATGGTGATCCTGATTACGTTACTTTCTTCAGTGGGGAAAGCGGACATAAGTATGCGTATCGTCAGCGTACGTTGATTGATATGGATCAGATTGAATCTTCAGAAATGACTTTCTCTGTGGAGGCTCAATATGGTAATCCTGCGGGAATCTTTCATCTGTATTATTCCGATCAGTTTACAGGATTGTACAAGGATGATTTTCAGGCCGATTCTTTGTTGGTAGAAGAGTCTTCGTGGACTGATTTTGTACCGATGAATGAATTGCCGCAAACAGCAGGAACCGCATCTTTTACCATAGATATGAAGCCTTATTTCGGAAAGAATATTACTTTGGCAGTGCGGTATAAAACGGTAGATGAGACAGCCACACAGTCAAAGATTATATTTAATGACATGAAGATTACCAACCATATGAAGAATGGTGATGTCATTGAGGTTGGGGCAAATGAGTTTGGCTTTACTCCGATAAATATGAGCTATAAGAGTCGTACACAAGCTCAGATTACTGATCTTCCGGCTGATTTGAAAGCCAGTGCGACAGCAGATATCGATGCGTTACAATATGCCACTGTGACAAACGGTGCTTCTGGCTTGTGGGCTTTGCATCAGATTGGTACAGGTAAATTCTGGATTAATAGTGCATCTGCTGATAAATCAAAGACTTATAGCTGGCTTGTTTCTGATTATTTGGTGGTAAATTCTTGTGAACCGGATGCTGGTGTGAGTGTAAAGAATATGGCTACTATGGTCAATTCTTATGAATATACCTATAATCAGGTGGGAACTTATACGGCTACTTTTTTGTTGAACAATGGAAACTTTGAACATGAAGCTTCTAAAGTGTGCAACATTATTATTAATGTAAAATAATTTAATACCATAGTATAGTTATGAAAAAATTAAAATCCTTATTGCCTTTTTTGCTGATGCTGTTTGCGTTAGTGGGATGTAAAACTGACGATTTGGAAAAGGACATCGACAGTTTGAAAGATCGTGTGACTAGTCTGGAAGCACAGGTAAGTCTGTTGAATGACAACTTGAATGCCATTCGTGTGATTTTGGATGGTTCTAAGACTATATCTTCTTATACTTCTGAGAATGGAACTTATACTTTGACGTTGAGTGATGGATCTACTATTGCACTGACACAAGGTTCAGAAGGGCAGATTGTAATGCCTGATATTACCATCAATGAGAATGGCCAATGGGTTTTGAATGGTGAAGTGATAGGACAAGCTACAGGGAATAGCGGTATCACTCCGAAATTTAACATCAGTGCTGATAAGTACTGGCAGGTTAGTTTTGATGAGGGTAAAACCTATGAATATGTACTCGATGAAAATGGTGAAAAAGTGGCAGCTACTACTTCAGGAAATGTCAGTGTTTCTGATGCCTTTTTTGAAGATGTGAAGGTGGAAAACGACATGCTGGTGGTAACCTTAAACGGTGGAGAAACATATTCATTGCCAATTGTTGCCAATTTGAAAGCAAATATCGTGGACCCGGCAGAAGGTTTCAAGAATGGTGTATGGACCATTGGTTATGGTGAGACCGTAACTACTGAGGTAGAAATTTCTGGAGACAATTATTTTGTCACAGTTCCTGCCGGTGGATGGACTGCTACATTGAGTGAAGTAAAAGAAGGAAAGGCTACTTTGACAGTGACTGCTCCGGCTCAGGCTTCTACCTTGAGTCGTGCTACTGCTGATAACTCTACAGAATTGGTTTTGCAGGTAAATAAGGGTATTAACTGGGCAATTGATAAAATCAAAGTGGAAGCAAAGACTGTCATTGCAAGTTATAAGGCATTGTATGATGTAGGTCAGACTCTGAACATTGGTGGACTTGAAATTAGTAAGGAAAAATATGGAGAGGCTACTATAGTAAATACTGAAGATTTTGATTTTAAAACAAATGGAGTTTATTTTATTGAACCTGGAATTTCTGTAAATTGGCAGTCTGCTACTAACTTTGATAAACTGATTTTGATTGGTAATAATTCTTCAGAGAAGAGTGTGTTAGCTCCGACGAAACAGATTAAGTTATCTGATGCAGATTCGGGAGATGGAATGCTTCTTTGTGCCAATTTGAAAATTGATGCGACTAAAGTAACGAATAATGATGGTGGATCTACTTATCTTCTGGCTCAAAACGGAAATACGGCATATAAGTATGCTAAATTCTACAATTGTGATATTACAACTCCGGCAAGTCAACCGTTGACTTATATTTCAACTTCTACAAGAAGTTTTGAAACGTTGTCTTTTGAAAATTGTATTTTTGACTATTCAGGAACTGGACAACAGTATTTAATTAGTTTAGGAAGTAGTACAGCAACTTATGGTACTTTAATATTTAAGAATAATGTCTTTTATAATAAAGAGGCTTCTTCTTTGATTCCTAAATTTAAGTTGTTTAATGGAACGAAGGCTACTATTAATAAGTTAGAGTTAGAACATAATACTTTTGTGAACATGGCTTGTGAAACTACTTTCTTTGTTTATGTGTCTAAATTAACAGATATTGTAGCCCAATATAATTTGTTCTATACAGATGTGGATTTGCCAAACGCATGTGGTGTTTTCCGTGTAATAGACACTCCGGCAACGGGCTCTGTTTGTGATAACAATATTGTTTATCGTAATGATGCATATAATTGGCAGATGTTCTATGGTGGTATTAAGAATGGTTTTGAGGGGGCTGTTGAAGTTGAACGTGTGGAAGAAAATCCATTTACTGGTGGAACATTTGATTTGTCTATTGGAACATTTGTCCCAAATGCTACTTATGCAGAATATGGTGCAAAATTTGAATAAAAACCTTTGAACCATGAAGAAACTGATATTTTTATTTATTAGTATATTCTCTCTCGTCGCACTGAACTCGTGCGACAAGAGAGACGATATCCGAAAGGATATTGATGATTTGAATTCTCGGTTAGATCAGTTGGAAGCAAATCTTCCTCAGTTTAATGAGGATATCTCAAATTATCAGGGATTGTTGGATGGAAAATTACTGGTAATGGGATATTCGTTGAGTGAAAATGGAGACTATACTGTGGAGTTGAGCAATGGAGAAACAATCCATGTTTGTAGTGGAAATCCTACAGAAGAACTTCCTCTGCTTTCAATTGGTGAAGGAGGATGGTATTATACACAAGACGGTGAGACTTATCCTTTGATGAACTCAAATGGACAACAGGCTCCGGCTTTGGGAGAAACAGGAGTGACTCCACAGATTCGTGTTGATGCACAAGGTATGTGGGAGTATTCATTGGATGGTGGATTGTCATGGCTGGGAAATATTGGTCCGGCTAATCCCGGAAAAGGTAGTGCGGGAACTTCTATCTTTACAGGAGTGAAAGTGGCAGATGATGGGTCTTCCTTGACTTTCGAATGGAAGAATGGAGATGAAACACTGAGCAAGACCATTTCTTTGTATGGCGGTTTGGCACTGACTGTGGAATATGGTTCAGGTCCGGTGGCTTTTGCCTTGGGAGAATCACGTGAATTTAATGTGACTCAGGAAGGAGTGGAAAACGTGGTGATTGAAACCAATACTTGGGGAGTAAAGCTGGATGAAACAAAAATCCGGGTAACTGCTCCCGTAGTCAATACACAAGGAAAAGAATATGAGGATAACATTATCCTGAAGATATTCTCGAAAGAAGGATATTGCAGGGTGGTGAAGGTTCCGGTGAAGTTATTAACAACAACAATCGATGAAAATTCTGCCACAGCGTGGCAGAATTTTTTGTTTAATAATGCCGAGAATGTATTGCTGGATTATTCGTATGCCGGATATGACCACGGTGAAAGTGTACCGGTGGACGGATTTGCTTGGGGATATAAAGTGATTAATGTAAAAGACCGCATGGACAAGGACCACTTGTCTGCACGCGAAGCTTTGATAAAAATCTTGGATGAAAACAAGCTGGTACGTGTTTCCAGCACTTCTGCTACAAATGCGAATGCAAAGATTGTGATTTATTTTCCGGCCGGTGATTATGATTTGCAGCCGGAAGGTAACTCTGAAAAATTCCCTGAAATTTATGGGGGAAATTTCGTGATAAAAGGTGACGGAGCGGGCAAGACACGTCTGATGATGAATAACTCGATTGGAACCAGTGAATCGACTACGGCTCCCTTGTTGGCAATCAAGCATACCAATAGTCCGACAAATATAAATAATTCTAAGGTTTTGGCGACGGTTTCTGAAAATGCAGCCAAAGGTAGTTTTAGTGTGAAGGTGGAATCGACCAGTGGTCTATCTTCAGGAAAATGGGTACAGCTTCGTTTGCGGAGTGGAGATGATGCCTTGCTCAAGGAAGAGTTGGGCCCAATCTATAATCAGAAGAAAGCAGCCTGGTCGGTGGCTCAACAGCCGGGATTATCTGGAAGCAATGAGGATGGAAAGGGAATTAATGTCATGGAATTTCATCAGATCAAGTCTGTCAGTGGAAATGTGGTGACTTTTTATGAACCGATTATGCATGAGGTGAATGTGGCTTACAAGGACTATGACGGTGGATGGGTGATTCGTGATTATAAATATTTTGAAAATGTTGGTGTAGAAGACCTGAGCTTTGTCGGTAAGGCCATTACTCCTTATTACCATCATGGAGAAGGACAGGATGAATCGAAAGCATGGCTGTATGACAGTGGATACGTACCTTTGCAGTTGAACCGCGTGGTAAATTCATGGGTGCGCAACGTAAGTTTTGAGAGTGTGAGTGAGGCCATTACCTTTGGGGAGTCGGCCAACTGCTCTGCCTATAATATTACGATCACAGGAAATCGAGGTCATTCGGCTGTACGTGCACAAGGTTCCAGCCGGGTATTTATCGGAAAGGTACAGGACGAAAGTGCTGATTCACGCGGACATGGGCAGTGGCACGGTTGTGGCGTGTCAAAGCCCAGCATAGGAACTGTAGTCTGGAATTGTAACTGGGGACAGGATGCTTGCTTTGAGTCACATGCTACTCAGCCTCGTGCGACGTTGTTCGACAACTGCCGGGGAGGTCTCGTCCGCTATCATGCGGGTGGAGCAGAAAATGAAGCCCCCAATCATCTTGCAGACCTCACTTTATGGAACTTGTATGTGACGGGTACAACTGATGAAAAAGGTGAGAATTTCGCTTCTGACTTTAAGTGGTGGGATGCAGGAAATATTTGGTGGAAAATATGTCCTCCTATTGTAGTTGGTACTCATGGCAATGCTGTAACGTTCTCGAAAGAAGAAGGTCAGGTGACTTATGAAGAAAGTACGGGTGCGAAGGTGACTCCGGAATCACTTTATGAGGCACAACTTCAGAAACGTTTGGGCTATGTTCCGGCATGGTTGAATGCGTTAAAATAATATTTCATTATAAATGCCCCGTAATAAAGATAAATTATTGCGGGGCAATTGTCCTTAAAAGGTAAACACTTAAACTAAATACAGATGAAAAGTAATCGTTTCAAGTCTTGGATAAGTCAGTTAGGCTTTGTGTTTTTCATTTTCTCTTTGTGTATCATGTCCTCATGTAAAAAAGACAATCTTTCAGCGGATGAGAGCACAGGGGCTGATTCTCCAACAGCAGATGGAGGCTTGGCACAACTGAATCGTGACATAGCTGATATGCAGCAGATAGCGGAAGGTAAGGTGAAAGTATTGACGTACACGAGGGAAAGTAGTGGCCGATATTTGGTGGAATTGGATAATGAGCATATACTTACCGTATATGCAGAGTCTGAACAAGTGAAGAAGAATTCCATTCCTTTGGTGGGAATTGATGCAGACGGATATTGGGTGTATGAACTGGATGGGCATACACAAACGTTGACAGATGCTGATGGACAGCCTGCTGCAGCCTTAAGTTCGACAGGAAAAGGTATATTAACTCCTCGTTTTCAGGTTGGAGAAAAGCGGTTTTGGGAGGTTTCATATAATGGTACTTCCTGGATGCAAATAGGGAATCGGCAAGTATGGGATACAGAAAAAGCATCGTCCGCTGCCTATTCTCCTTTTGCCGGATGTACGGTGGATGAAGATGCGCGGACCTTGTCGTTGTCGTTGCGTTGTGGAGAACAGGTGATTACATCACAAATAACCGGTAAGACTACAACGGAAGCATGGAACAAGTTTGTGGCTGGTTCTGCCGATAATGTCTTGCTGGATTTCTCTTATGCGGGGTATAAGCATGGAGAAGAAGAGGCTCCGGATGGATTCTCTTTAGGTTATCAGGTGGTGAATGTACGTGACCGTATGGTACAGAAGAATATGACGGCCCGAAATGCCTTATTGGATATTATGGCAGAATATAAATTAGATAAAGGCGTAAAAGAGGCTAAGGTGGTAATTTATTTTCCAGAAGGACGGTATGTCTTGCATAATGAGGAGGACAATACGTATGATCCTGATAAGACGGATTTTGATTCGGATGGAAAGGGAAATAATACCAGTAATGAGATTTTAATGTTTGGAGGAAACTTTATCATAAAGGGTGATGGGGCAGATAAGACATTTTTAGAAATGGAAACTCCTAATTTGCCTAAACAAAAGTCGGATATGTACTCTTCGCCGGTAATGATTAATATCAAGAATAATGCATGGCTGGGTACAAAATACGAAGTTATAGGAAATGCTGGAAAAGGCACTTTTACGGTGAAAGTATCCGGCTCGTCTAATTTTAAGGTTGGAGAATGGGTATGTCTCTATTTGCATGACAATAATCCGAAATTGGTTAAGCAAGAATTACTTCCTTATGCTTGGGAATCTAATATGACTAATATTTCCACGGAAGGTGTGCAGGTGGAAGATTACCATCAGATTGTGAGCATTAGCGGAGATGAAATCACCTTCAAGGAACCAATTATGCATGAAGTGGATACGCAGTGGGACTGGAAACTATGTAAGTATTCTTATTATGAGAATGTAGGTGTGGAAGACTTGACGTTTGTAGGACATGCTGTGGATGACTTCAAACATCATCGTAGTTGGATAGACGATGGTGCCTATAAACCTATTGCTTTTATGCGCGTGGTGAATTCATGGATGCGAAGGGTAAATTTTGAAAGTGTAAGTGAAGCTGCTTCTATTATTTCCAGTGCGAATTTTTCTGCATACAATATTGATATTAAAGGAAACCGAGGCCATTCGGCTATTCGTTCTCAGGGGTCCAGTCGCGTGTTTATTGGTGCTGTACGGGATTATACGGATGGCCCATTGGCTGATGCTTATCCTACGATGCAGAAGAATGCCGGGCAATATCATGCTTGTGGGGTATCGAAGCCTAGTATGGGAGCTGTAATTTGGAGAGTGACATGGGGACAGGATGCTTGCTTTGAGTCGCATGCTACCCAACCTCGTGCAACGTTGATAGATAATTGTACGGGTGGATTTGTACAATCTCGCCAAGGAGGAGATGCCAATCAAGTTCCTAACCACTTAAATGATTTGACAATTTGGAATATGTGTTCTACGAATACAAAAGTGAATGGAAATGGCACGCTTCCGGCAAACGGGGAGTTTGATTGGTGGCGTACGGGATGGCAATATTGGAAAATCCTTCCTCCAATAATTGTCGGTTTTCATGGTGAACCTGTCAAGTTTGTGCAGGAACAGGTGAAACTGGATGAAAGTAATGGCATTCCTGTAGAGCCTCAGTCACTTTATGAGGCACAGCTGGCACATCGTTTGGGAAGTGTTCCGGCTTGGTTGAATGCTTTAAAATAAGATGGAATGAAAAGCGGGCAAACTTACCGAAAAAAGAATATCGGTAGGTTTGCCCGTGTTTACTGAAGGCCCCAATCTAGGGACATTCAGTAAATAATATAAAATTAGCCAACTAATTCATACACAAAGTGTTGCGAATTAGCTGGCTTTTTTGTATCTTTAGGTATTCCCCCG
>NZ_JAOQJI010000019.1:0-68671 GCF_025567125.1 Phocaeicola fibrisolvens
CCAAAAGGCATGGACATAGGAAAAACATAAATCATACTCTATGAAAAATGGCAAAACGATGATTATATAACGAAAAGAGGATGCATCATTTTGACACATCCTCGTTATATTTTTGCCGCAACAATTCCACAATCTGGACTGCGGCTCTGTCAGAAGCACCCGACTCACCCAATATACGAATCAACGACTCGTACTCTTTTTGCATCCGACTCCGGCCTTCACCGCCTGGAAGAATCTTTGCAAGCTGTTCCTTCACATTACTTACCGTCATTCCATCGGCTACTAACTCAGACACCACTTCTTTCCCCGCAATCAGATTAACCAGTGAAATATATTTCACTTTTAAAATATGCCTTCTTAAAAATGAAACCAGCTTTCCACAGGCCGTATAATAACACACCACCTGAGGCACACAAAACAGAGCTGTTTCCAAAGTGGCCGTACCACTTGTTACTAAAGCGGCTACCGCATGCGAAAGCAAATCATAAGTCTGCCCAAAAACAATCTTTGCATTACCTTCAGTGTAAATCTGATAAAACTCAGGAGCAATACCTGGAGCCCCCGCAATAACAAACTGATACTCCGGAAACGCACGGGAGGCTTCTATCATACGCGAAAGATTATCCTTTATCTCCTGCTTCCGGCTACCCGCCAACAAAGCCACGATTGGCCTATTCTCCAGATGGTTACGAGAGACAAAATGTATAAAATCCTCTGTATATTCCTGTTGGAAACAATCAACTGCATCCACACACGGGTTGCCTATGTAATGAATCGGATATGAATGTTTCTGAAAAAAATCTACTTCAAAAGGCAAGATGGAAAACAGTTCATCCACATCACGCTTAATATTCTTGATACGATATTCTTTCCAAGCCCATATCTTAGGTGAAATATAATAAAATATCGGAATATGAGTATGCCCCTTGATATATTCTGCTATTTTCAAGTTAAAGCCGGGATAATCAACCAGAATCAGCACATCCGGCTGCCAACGGACAATGTCTTCCTTACAATAGTCCATATTTCGGAAAATCGTCCGCAAATGAAGTAAGACTGGAATAAATCCCATATAGGCCATGTCCTTGTAATGCTTGACCAACGAACCTCCCACTGCCGCCATCAAATCGCCTCCGAAAAAACGGAACTCTGCCTGCGGATCAGCCTTCTGCAAAGCCTTCATCAAGTTAGAAGCATGCAAATCGCCTGAAGCTTCTCCTACAATCAAATAATATTTCATACCTGAAGATTCCAGTGATTCAACTCTTCTTTCAACGCGTATGCCGTCACATCAATTTGGGTAGGAGTCACAGCTACATATCCATGCTCAAGAGCCCAATGATCTGTATCTTCCGCATCCGGTTCATTGTTCTTATAAGAACCCGTAAGCCAATAATAATAACCGCCTCTTGGATGTACTGCTTTCACGAACTCATTGGTCCACATCCCGTTCGTCTGTCGGCAAACGCGTACACCTTTCAATTCCTTTACAGCCGGGAAATTCACATTCAAGCAAGTTCCCAAAGGAAGGCCATGCAACAAGACTTCCTCCACCAAACGTTGTATGTAGGGAAAAGTGGGCGTAAAATCAGCCTCAGGATCATGATTACAAAGAGAAAATCCCACTGACGGAATGCCTTTTAAACACCCTTCAATTACAACCCCCATCGTTCCTGAGTAATGCACATTCACCGAAGAATTATCCCCATGATTTATTCCGCCAATTACCATATCGGGTACTCGAGGCACCAAATCATGCAAAGCCAATTTCACACAATCAACTGGAGTCCCCGTGCAACTATACAACGTGAAACCAGGCTCAGACTTCAATTGCGTACAGCGAAGAGGATGTTCAGAAGTAATGGAACCCGAAGCTCCTGAGCGAGGACCTGAAGGTGCAACTACCATTAAATCAGCTATCGGCCGCAAAACCTTTATCAATTCCTGAATGCCTTTTGCAGCAAAGCCATCATCATTCGACAACAGCAAAAACGGTTTCTCTTTCATCATATTTTATTATCCAATCTTTTTTAAGTGTGTAAAGTTACAACAAATCTTAATCTTACCAAACCGGGCCATGCAATTAACCAAAAATATATATCTTTGCCCGCGTGAAGTTATTAACAGATAAGGTGAGTTTTCAACACTTTCAAAAAAGTCATTGAAATTTAATTGACACTGTCATCATTTATTAGTTACTTCGCAATCAGAATAAACTGATTAATATGGGAAAAATTATTGCTTTAGCCAATCAAAAAGGAGGAGTAGGTAAAACTACCACGACTATTAACTTGGCTGCATCTTTAGCTACTCTCGAGAAGAAAGTACTAGTGATTGACGCTGACCCTCAGGCAAATGCCTCATCCGGTCTAGGTGTGGACTTGAAAGATATCGACTGTTCAATCTACGAATGTTTAATCAATCAAGCAGACATCCGGGAAGCTATTTATACAACCGATATTGACGGATTAGACATCATACCTTCTCACATTGACCTGGTAGGTGCTGAAATCGAAATGCTGAACCTGGAAAATCGTGAGAAAATCATGCGGCACGCATTGGAACCGATGAAAGACGAATACGACTACATCTTAATAGACTGTTCTCCTTCACTTGGATTGATTACCATCAATGCATTGACAGCTGCTGACTCGGTGATTATTCCCGTACAATGTGAATATTTCGCATTGGAAGGGATCAGCAAACTTTTAAATACCATCAAAATCATCAAGACAAAACTCAATCCTTCATTGGAAATTGAAGGATTTCTGCTAACCATGTTTGACTCACGCCTGCGCCTGGCCAACCAGATTTACGATGAAGTGAAACGACACTTCCAGGAACTGGTGTTCAAAACCATTATTCAGCGCAATGTCAAACTAAGCGAAGCACCCAGCCATGGCATTCCGGCTATTCTCTATGATGCAGAATCTACCGGAGCAAAAAATCATCTGGCCTTGGCCAACGAAATTATAACAAAAAACAGCAAATAAAAGTATATGGCAGTACAGAAAAAATTTGCATTAGGACGAGGACTGGATGCCCTGATATCCAACGAAGAGGTGAAGACCTCCGGATCATCATCTATTAATGAAATAGAATTAAGCAAGATATCTGTCAATCCCAACCAACCTCGTCGTGAATTTGATCCTATCGCTCTACAGGAACTGGCTGACTCCATTGCTGAAATTGGCATCATACAGCCTATTACCTTACGCCAGCTAAGCGAGGATTCTTATCAGATTATTGCAGGGGAACGACGCTACAGAGCCTCCATACTGGCCGGTTTGAAGACCATTCCGGCTTATATCCGAACAGCCGATGACGAAAATGTCATGGAAATGGCGTTGATAGAAAATATACAGCGCGAAGACCTGAATTCACTGGAAATCGCACTGGCTTACCAGCACCTGATTGAACAATACGAACTGACCCAGGAACGGCTCAGTGAACGAGTGGGGAAAAAACGTACCACCATCGCCAATTATCTACGCCTACTAAAACTGCCTGCTCCAATTCAGATGGCCTTGAAGAACAAGGAAATCGACATGGGACATGCACGGGCTCTATTGACCTTGGAAGATCCGAAAACCCAAATACGCATCTTCAATGAAACGGTAAGTCAAGGCTACTCCGTACGTAAGGTAGAAGAAATTGTAAAAGCACTGTCAAATGGAGAGAGCGTAAAAAGCGGAGGAAAAACAATTACCCCCAAAAGCACGCAACTATCGGAAGAATACTCGATACTGCAAAATCATCTTTGCAGCTTCTTTGGTACTAAAGTACAACTTTCTTGTACAAACAAAGGAAAAGGAAAAATCAGTATTCCATTCAACAGTGAAGCAGATTTGGAAAGAATCATGGAGATTTTGGACTCTTTGAAAAAAACAGAATAAACAAAAAGCGAGTTGAAACCACATATATTTACATATATCCTGTCGTTTGTCCTGCTACTATGCATGTCTCTACTGAACTGCACGGAAGCCCATGCCCAACGGGCCAAGAAACACCGGGAAGGAGTGCTCACTGCAGATTCTATCCGGACAAAAAATCAGACAGACAGTCTGGCTTTAGCCGATACAACTGACCTACAGCGACAATTGAAACTGGAAACGCTGGAAGCTCCTGTAGATACAGCCCTGCTGGCACGACAAAATGACTCCATACAAAACAGTATACCTGCTCCACAAGAGAAAAAACGCTGGATACCCAATTCCAATCGCACGGTATGGCTAGGCTTGATTATCCCTGGAGCAGGACAGATATACAACCGTAAATACTGGAAACTTCCTCTTATTTATGGAGGTTTTGTAGGCTGTGCATACGCCTTGACATGGAACGGACAAATGTATAAAGATTACTCACAAGCCTATCAGGACATCATGAGTAACAACCCGAACAACAAAAGCTACGAAGATTTCCTGCCTCCTGGCACAAACGTAAACGACCGCTTGGAGTACTGGCAAGAAATCCTCCGTAAACGAAAAGACCTTTATCGCCGTCAACGCGATTTGAGTATATTTGCATTCATTGGTGTATATTTATTATCAGTGATTGATGCCTATGTAGATGCCGAATTGTCTGATTTCGATATCAGCAAGGACTTGAGCATGAAATGGGAGCCCACAGTTTTCAACGATGCATTTCGTAACCGTCCGCAAGGAGTCGGAGTACAATGCTGTATTAAATTTTAAAAAATGAGAAAGCTAATTTTCAGTTTACTGACCGCTACTTTCTGTAGTGCCTCTTCTATTTTCGCACAGCAGACAGAAAAGACCATTACTATACAAGCGGCCAACGGACAGGAGGATGTAATAGATTTGCCGGAAGGAATGATATCTACCACAGACAGTCTTTATCTTGACTGGATATCCAAACACTATATAAATCCGGCAGAAAATTGTACCATGAGTACCCAAAACCCGGAAGTCAGCGATTCCATTTATATGGACCGCTTGCAACGCATCCCTGCCATTATTGAAATGCCTTACAACGACATTATTCGCAAATTTATCGACATGTATGCCACCCGGCTTCGACAAAAAGTGTCCTTTATGTTAAGTGCCAACAACCTCTACATGCCGATTTTTGAGGAAGCACTCGACTTATACGACCTTCCGTTGGAATTGAAATACCTCCCTGTCATTGAATCAGCACTCAATCCTACCGCTACATCTTCACAAGGGGCTGTGGGATTATGGCAATTTATGCTCCGCACAGGACAGGTATATGGACTAAAAGTCAACTCATTGGTAGACGAACGAAGAGATCCGGTGAAATCCACACGAGCTGCAGCACGCTATCTGAAGGATTTGTATGACATTTATCATGACTGGAACCTGGTATTAGCAGCCTACAATTGCGGACCTGGCACCATCAACAAAGCCATTCGCCGGGCTGGAGGAGAAACGGACTTCTGGAAAATCTACAATTATCTGCCCAAAGAAACAAGAGGGTATGTGCCGGCTTTTGTCGCCGCCAATTATATCATGACATATTATTGCGAGCACTACATCAGTCCAATGGAAATGAACATGCCGGAAAGTACCGACACCGTTCATATCAACCGCCCTCTGAATTTAAATCAAATAGCTGGAGTATGTAAAATTGACATCGACCAGTTGCGCGCCCTCAATCCGGAGTTCAAAAAAGACATTATCCCTGGAAATGAGAAACCGTATGCCCTGCGACTCCCAACTGATATGATGAGCTGTTTCATTGACCATGAAGATAGCATATACAACTACAAGCCAGAAATCTATCAGACTCGAAGAAGTACAGTAGTAGCTGTAAGCAACACCACTACTCAAAAACAGAGTAACAAAAAGGCAGTATACCACCGCATTCGAAATGGAGAAACATTGGGCAGTATTGCCGCAAAATATGGAGTAAGTGTGAAACAGCTCCGGCGTCTGAACGGCATAAAGGGAAGCAATATCCGTGCCGGCAAATCACTGCGCATCCGATAAGAAAAGTAACCGTTTGCTTGTTAGATTCGTATTTTTCCCTATTTTTGCATTATTGATTCAAAGAAGGGAGAGAATTATGACTGAGGAGAAACTTACGCAGGAACAGGCAGATGAAAAACTGATTGACGATGCATTCCAGGAACTTCTGGACCGATATCTAGAAAGCAAACACCGGAAAAAAGTTGAAATTATTACGAAAGCCTTTAATTTCGCCCGACAGGCGCACAAAGGAGTGCGCCGACGTTCGGGCGAACCTTATATCTTACATCCTATAGCCGTCGCACGCATTGCATGTGTGGAAATAGGCTTGGGATCTACGTCCATCTGTTCGGCCTTACTTCACGACGTAGTAGAAGATACAGATTATACTGTAGAAGACATTGAAAATCTGTTCGGTCCTAAAATTGCCCAAATTGTAGACGGACTGACAAAAATCTCAGGAGGTATCTTCGGAGACCGAGCTTCGGCACAAGCAGAAAACTTCAAGAAACTGCTTCTCACGATGAATGATGATATCCGAGTCATCCTCATCAAAATAGCCGACCGCCTGCACAACATGCGTACCCTTGGTTCCATGCTTCCCAGCAAACAATACAAAATTGCAGGAGAAACCCTTTATATCTATGCGCCATTAGCCAACCGTTTGGGACTCAACCGTATCAAGACAGAACTTGAAGATTTGAGTTTCAAATATGAACATCCTGAAGCCTACCAAAAAATAGAAGATAAATTAAAAGCCACACAAGCTGAAAGAGATAGTTTGTTTGAAGAGTTTACTGCTCCCATACGGGCACAACTCGACAAAATGGGGCTTCCTTATCGAATTCTGGCACGTGTCAAATCACCTTATTCCATTTGGAATAAGATGCAGAACAAGCATATTACTTTCGAAGAAATCTATGACATTCTAGCTGTAAGAATTATCTTTACACCTAAAAATGAAGAAGAAGAGCTAAATGATTGCTTCAATATTTATGTAGCTATTTCACGCATCTACAAACCTCATCCAGACCGTCTGCGCGACTGGGTCAGTCACCCGAAAGCCAATGGTTATCAAGCTCTTCATGTAACATTGATGAGTAATAAAGGACAATGGATTGAAGTACAGATTCGAAGTGAACGAATGAATGATGTGGCAGAACAGGGTTTTGCCGCTCATTGGAAATATAAAGAAGGCGGAGGTAGTGAAGACGAAGGAGAGCTCAGCAAATGGCTGAAAACAATCAAAGAAATCCTGGATGACCCACAACCGGATGCCATTGACTTTTTGGATACCATCAAACTTAACCTTTTTGCATCTGAAATATTTGTTTTCACTCCAAAAGGTGAAATCAAAACCATGCCTCAAAACGCCACGGCACTCGATTTTGCTTTTTCTATCCACACTTTCCTTGGGAGCCATTGTATCGGAGCAAAGGTAAACCATAAACTGGTTCCACTAAGTCATAAATTGCAAAGTGGAGACCAAGTGGAAATTCTGACTTCCAAATCACAGAAAGTACAGCCCTCATGGATAAATTTTGCGACTACAGCAAAAGCGAAAGCTAAAATACTTTCTATCCTGAAACGAGAACGAAAAGAAACACAGCAACAAGGGGAAGACATGTTACATGATTTCTTCCAAAAGGAAGGCATTGAAGCCAATGATACAAATATTCAGAAATTATGCACACTTCACAAATTGAAAACACCTGAGGATTTAATGTATCAGATTGGACAAAAGGTCTTCGTACTAGGTGATTTGGATAAAAACGAATTAAAAGAAAAGCCTACACCAACCAACTGGAAAAAATATATTGCTTTTGCCTTTGGAGGGAGTAAATCGAAGACACAATCCAATGAACAACCCAAGGAAAGCACGCCACAATTAAATATTGACAAAAAGAAAGTGGTGCGACTCACTCCTGACGAAATTCAAAAGCACTATATCATCGCTGATTGTTGTAAACCGATACCAGGAGATGATGTGTTAGGCTATATTGATGACAACAACCGTATCATCATTCACAAACGACAATGCCCAATTGCAGCCCAACTGAAAACCAGTTTTGGGAACAGATTACTTGCTGTACAATGGGAAACTGGAAAAGCCCTTAACTTCCCTGTTAATGTATATATAAAAGGTATTGATGGAATCGGAGTATTGAATCAGGTAACCCAGATTATCTCCCAGCAGTTAAATGTCAACATCCACAAGTTGAACATCGAATCCAATGATGGAATTTTTGAAGGACGAATCCAGCTTTTCGTACACGATGTAGACGATGTAAATACGATTTGTGAAAACTTAAAGAAACTGGAAAGTATCAAAAAAGTAACTCGCATCGAAAGTTTTGATGACAAAATTACCGACTAAAAAATATACGATTCACACAAAATTCGGCCGGGGAAAAGATTCTCGGCCGAATTTATTCTTGCCATTACGTTAAATAGTCTAGTTCGTTACGCATGCTCACCAACTCTTCCCGGATACGTTTCAAACGCTCCACGACATTAGCTGTCTGCAAAGTTTCCTCCCGATTCTGCTTCAAACGCTGCTTAGCCCCAGCCAATGTCATCCCTTTTTCTTTCACTAAATGATATACCAAACGGATATTCTCTATATCTTCTTTACGATATTGACGAATGTTACCACCTGCCTTTTTAGGAGAAATCATGGGAAATTCCTTTTCCCAATACCTCAACAACGATTCATTCACGCCAAACATCCGAGCCACTTCACTAATGGAATAATACAATTTCAATTCTTTTTCTGCCTTTAAAGCCATACAAAATCTCCTTTTTTTAATCGAATACTCTACCGTGATTGGCAGCTATCTCAATCATCTTTTCATAATCGTCTGCGTTTAAATCCATGAAGTAATAGTTCACAGGATTCACAATCTTTCCTTTTACACGTACTTCATAGTGCAAATGTGGCCCTGTACTTTTCCCGGTAGAACCCACTTCCCCGATAACTTCTCCACGGGTCACATTCTGGCCTACCCGTACCTTAATGGCATTCAAATGTGCATAACGAGTCACATACCCAAAACCATGGTCTATAATAATACAATTCCCATAGAGTCCGTCCCATCCAGCTTGCTTCACTCGACCATCTCCCGTAGCATATACCGGTGTTCCGATATTTGCCGAAAAATCCATTCCTGCATGGAATTTCACAGTCTTATAAATGGGGTCTATACGCATGCCATACCCCGAGGCAGTCTGCTTTAAATTTTTATTCGACACCGGCTGTATAGCAGGGATGCAAGCAAGCATCTTATCGTGCTGCTTGCAAAGCGCTACGACTTCATCAAAAGATTTAGACTGCGCATAAATTTTTTGCTCCAAACCGTCCATTTTCTGTAAGGTATGAATTACCAGACGGCTGTTCGCCATATCCATCAACTCATTGTAACGCGCACTGCTGGCTTTCCCAGATCGCTGTTCATCGGGCAACGGATCAGCCTGCATCATCACCCGATAGATATTGTCATCACGTTGTTGCAAACGCAGCATCACCCCTTCAGCCTCATCCAAACGAGAAGATAAAATGGCATATTGCGACAACAACCGTGAATTCTCTGTACGAAGATCCTTTTCTGAAGGTGAACCAAAAATCCATATTAACAAAATAAAACTTCCGGCACCCAGCCCCATACCTACAAACAACTGTCTGAGATAACTCAATGCCCGCTGTCGCATGGTAGGATAAATACGGTCGTAAGTACGTGTTTTCGGATTATAAACATAATAGACTTTACGCATGTGGTTCGATTTTGGAAAAATTTAAGCAACAAAACATCAAGTTTTTGCACCAAACATACAGACAAAAATAATAAAAGCGATTATCTTTGCAAATCAATTTTGAGAATATTAACTACAAGACAATATAACGACTATGTTGACAGCAAATGAAATCCGCGACTCATTCGTCAAGTTCTTTGAGTCAAAAGGACATCAGATTGTGCCTTCTGCACCAATGGTCATCAAAGACGACCCGACCCTGATGTTTACCAACGCCGGTATGAACCAATTCAAGGATATCATACTTGGAAACCATCCTGCTAAATACAAACGTGTAACCGACTCACAAAAATGTTTGCGTGTGAGCGGAAAACATAATGACCTGGAAGAGGTAGGTCACGATACGTACCACCATACCATGTTTGAGATGTTGGGTAACTGGTCATTTGGCGACTACTTCAAGAAAGAAGTGATTGGTTGGGCTTACGAATACCTGGTAGAGGTACTGAAGCTGGACCCAAAAGACTTGTATGTTACTGTCTTTGAAGGAAGTCCGGAAGAAGGCCTGGCTCGTGACGATGAAGCTGCCGGTTACTGGGCACAGTATTTCCCTGCAGACCATATCATCAATGGAAACAAGCACGACAACTTCTGGGAAATGGGTGATACAGGTCCTTGTGGTCCGTGCTCTGAAATTCATATCGACTCTCGTTCAGCCGAAGAAAAAGCAGCCGTTCCGGGACGCGAACTGGTAAACAAAGACCATCCTCAGGTAATTGAAATCTGGAACCTTGTGTTCATGCAATACAACCGCAAAGCCGACGGAACATTGGAACCGCTTCCTGCAAAGGTTATCGATACCGGAATGGGATTCGAACGTTTGGTACGTACCCTGCAAGGAAAGACTTCCAACTACGATACAGACGTATTCCAGCCTATCATCAAAGTGATTGGCGATTTGTCTGGCAAGAAATATGGTGATGACCCGAAAGTGGATGTAGCCATGCGTGTGGTAGCCGACCATATTCGTACCATCGCCTTTTCTATCACCGACGGACAGCTGCCATCGAATGCCAAGGCTGGTTATGTAATCCGTCGTATCCTGCGCCGTGCCGTACGTTATGCCTATACTTTCCTGGGGCAGAAACAAGCTTTCATGTACAAACTGGTTCCGGTACTGGTTGAAAATATGGGAGGTGCTTATCCTGAACTGAAAGCCCAGCAGCCGCTGATTGAGAAAGTGATGAAGGAAGAAGAAGAATCTTTCCTCCGCACACTGGAAACAGGTATCCGCCTGCTCGATAAGACGATGAACGAAACAAAAGCTGCCGGAAAAACTGAAATCAGTGGAGTAGATGCCTTTACATTATATGATACCTTCGGATTCCCGTTCGACTTGACTGAACTGATTCTTCGTGAAAATGGTCTGACTGCCGACGTGAAAGGTTTCGAAGCAGAAATGCAAAAACAGAAACAGCGTGCTCGTAATGCCGCTGCCGTAGAAACCGGTGACTGGGTAACCCTGAAAGAAGGTGAAACCAAATTTGTAGGCTACGATTACACGGAATACGAAACCAGCATCTTGCGTTACCGCCAAATCAAACAGAAAAACCAGACACTCTACCAGATTGTTTTAAGCGAAACCCCGTTCTATGCAGAAAGCGGTGGTCAGGTAGGTGATACCGGTGTACTGGTCAGCGAATTCGAAACCATCGACATCATTGATACCAAGAAGGAAAACAATCTTCCAATCCATATCGCCAAGAAATTGCCGGAACATCTGGATGCACCGATGATGGCTTGTGTGGATACCGACAAACGTGCCGCTTGTGCCGCCAACCACTCTTGTACGCACTTGCTGGATGAAGCCCTCCGCCAGGTGCTGGGTACCCACGTAGAACAGAAAGGTTCTTTGGTTACTCCAGACTCTCTGCGTTTCGACTTCTCTCACTTCCAGAAAGTGACTCCGGAACAGCTGCGTGAAGTGGAACACCTGGTAAATGCCAAGATTCGCGCAGACATTCCTTTGACAGAATACCGTAACTTGCCGATTGAAAAAGCCAAGGAACTGGGTGCCATTGCCCTGTTCGGTGAAAAATACGGAGACGAAGTGCGTGTCGTACAGTTCGGTTCCTCTATCGAGTTCTGTGGAGGTACACACGTATCTGCTACCGGAAAGATTGGTATGGTAAAAATCCTGTCTGAAAGCTCTGTAGCTGCAGGCGTACGCCGTATCGAAGCCGTAACCGGTGCCAAGGTAGAAGAAATGTTCGATACCGTACAGGATACCATCAACGACCTGAAAGCCTTGTTCAACAACGCTCCGGACCTGAAAGCTGCCATTACCAAGTACATCGATGAGAATGCCGGCCTGAAGAAACAGATGGAAGAATTCATGAAAGAGAAAGAGGCCTCTGTAAAGAACAAGCTGATTGAAAACGCCAAGGAAATCAACGGTGTAAAAGTGATTAAAGCCGTACTTCCGATGCCAGCCGATGCAGTGAAGAACATCGCCTTCCAATTGAAAGGACAGTTCACAGAAAACCTGTTTGTGGTAATCGGCAGTGTATTCGAAAACAAACCGTTGCTGACTGTCACCATGAGCGATGACCAGGTGAAAGCCGGATTGAATGCAGGACAATTGGTTCGCGAAGCTGCCAAACTGATTCAAGGTGGTGGCGGTGGACAGCCTCACTTCGCTACAGCCGGAGGAAAAAATCCTGACGGATTAAATGCTGCTGTAGATAAAGTCATTGAACTAGCTGGATTCTAATTTAAATTAAATCCTCTACACAAAAGACACTTTTCATCTCCCCTTATTCGCAATAAAGCATATAAGGGGAGATTCTTTTTATAGAAAGTTCATATTCGATCAGAAACAGATAATCTTTATTTGTTCATTTTTAAATTCTACACCACAAACCTTAAAGGATCAATACCTCAATATTCTCAAATTATTATCCTATATCCCTTTTCCATACCTCTTCTTTTAAATATTTCTCAAAGGTTAAAGAGATAACTTACGTAATATAAAATTCTTGTCAGATACTTTTAGACAACTCTTATTGGTGAAAAGTGACGAAATATAGTTTTATTGGAATCTACAAATAACCATGTAATTTCAGAGTATAATTATCACATCAATGCCCTCATTGCATTTCTTGTGGTCAACTTAAAATATCCTTTCCTCCACTGAAGTTTCAAAAATAAAGATGAAATCAATTTTTAACAAGGAAGTAACAACAAAGGCGAGAAAACTCTTCTCTTATATATCTATGTGTATATCCCTATTTGTTCGCTCTCATAAAAAATGGAGAGCGTCCCATATTATTCTGAGACGCCCTCTTCAAATTCTTTCCGTGGACCTGGAGGGAGTCGAACCCTCGTCCAAACAAGGAAGCCATATGCTTTCTACATGCTTATCTCTGCCTTCGGTTTTCGTGCACAAGCAAGACCAGAGCCACCCACTTATGCCTTAGTTCCTAAAATTTCATTTCAGCCGCGGAACAAGACTGAAACTATTCCCGAATTTGCTGCACCGCTAAACCAAACGCTTCGGAACAAGAGCTTTTGAGCGATGTCTCGTTTCCATCACTGTGACGGAAATAAAGCTAATCTACTATACTTCGATTAAGCAGCGAGAGCATAATTTTCGTTGCCAGATAATTGTTCAGTAACTGAGATTATAGTGCAAATCACTGACGCACTGCATGCTTACATACCACATCTCTCGCTGTCAAAACCAAACAAGCCCAAGATTAGTATTAAACTGACTACAAAGATAACAAATCTTCCCCTATCTACAAAAAAAGAGGTGCAAATTTGCACCTCTCCTCTTTTTCTTTCGCCTTATATTAATGATGGAACAAGCGAATGCCGGTAAATGCCATTGCGATACCGTACTTATCACATGTTTCAATCACATTATCATCCCGTACAGAGCCTCCGGCCTGCGCAATATACTCTACCCCACTCTTATGGGCACGTTCAATATTGTCTCCAAACGGGAAGAATGCATCAGAGCCTAAAGATACTCCCTTCTGTGTATCCAGCCATGCACGCTTCTCTTCACGAGTCAACACTTCCGGCTTCTCAGTAAAGAACTGCTGCCATACACCATCGGCTAATACGTCATCGTGATCTTCGCTGATATAAATATCAATGGTATTGTCACGATCGGCACGACGAATCTTTTCTACCCAAGGCAAATTCAATACTTTCGGATGTTGGCGCAAATACCAAATGTCAGCCTTATTTCCAGCCAGACGAGTACAATGGATGCGGCTCTGCTGTCCGGCACCAATACCGATAGCCTGTCCGTCTTTCACGTAACAAACAGAATTAGACTGCGTATATTTCAACGTAATCAATGCAATCATCAAATCACGCTTGGCCGATTCCGGGAAGTTCTTATTCTGTGTCGGAATATTTGCAAACAGTTCCGGTCCATTCAACTTCACCTCATTACGTCCTTGTTCAAAAGTAATACCAAACACATCCTTATGTTCAATCGGATTCGGACGATATGCCGGATCAATCTTGATGACATTATAGGTACCCTTCCGCTTATTCTTCAAAATTTCCAAAGCTGCATCTGTATATCCCGGAGCAATGACACCGTCGGACACCTCACGATTGATGAAACGGGCTGTTTCCTCGTCGCACACATCACTCAAAGCAATAAAATCACCATAAGATGACATACGGTCGGCACCACGGGCACGCACATACGCATTAGCCAACGGTGACAAAGGCAAGTTATCCACAAAATAAATTTTCTTCATGGTTTCATCCAGTTCCAGACCAATCGCGGCCCCGGCAGGACTCACGTGTTTGAACGAAGTGGCAGCCGGCATACCGGTAGCTTCTTTCAGTTCTTTCACTAACTGCCATCCGTTGAACGCATCCAAAAAGTTGATATAACCGGGACGTCCGTTCAACACTTCAATAGGCAGTTCTCCCTCCTGCATGAAAATGCGGGCCGGCTTCTGATTAGGGTTGCAGCCGTACTTGAGTTCGAGTTCTTTAGCCATATTTTAATAGTTTGGTTGAATTTTCTACAAAAGTACGAAAAAAACAGAAGCATATTTCACGATTAGTACATGATTTTAGGAAATCCCACAGAAAGCTACTGGAAAATCAAAAAATAAATCTGTATTTTTGTCCATATTCTACACAAAATATAAAGAACCATGATAGACGAATTATTACACTACAACAGGACATTCGTAGAAACGAAAGGATACGAAAAGTATATCACAAACAAATACCCTGACAAAAAAATTGCCATTGTCACTTGCATGGATACCCGATTGACAGAACTATTGCCAGCTGCATTAGGCATCAAGAACGGAGATGTCAAAATTATCAAGAATGCCGGAGGTACAATTACTCACCCCTTTGGAAGCGCCATGCGAAGCCTGCTGGTAGCCATATATGAGCTAGGAGTAGAAGAAGTCATGATTATCGGACACACAGATTGTGGAGTACAGCACATGGACAGCCAGGTCATGCTGCGTCACATGCGCGAAAGAGGAATCTCACAAGACCACATCGAAATGATGCAATATTGCGACATTGACTTAAATTCCTGGCTTAGCGGATTCAATGACACAGAAGAAGCTGTACAGAAAAGTGTGCACATCGTGCGCCACCACCCGTTAGTACCACAAGATATACGGGTAAGAGGATTTATTATGGACTCTACCACAGGAAACCTCACCGAGGTACAAGAAGACTAACCTACATAAAACCCTAAAAGAAAGGCCGGCAAGAAAGAGAAAAATTTCCTGCCGGCCTTTTTATCAATTCAAGACTGATCAGCCTCAACGGTCTTCCGCCAAAGCCAGTATAGAGACCTCTTGAGGCACGTAATCTCCCTGGAAGAAACGGCTGGCACGCAGCAGATGACGCCAGATACTCACCAATTCCTGAGATTCCTGAAGGATATTCAAATAAACCATTGCAGCCTTTAAACCCGCATTGTCAGATTCCTGCATACGGTTCATCTGCTGCTTACGCAAGGCCGATATGCTGTTTTTCAAATCATCTCCTTTCTTCAGAATATCATCAGCATCTGCATAGTTTCCCGTACTGATAACCTCTTTTGTACGCTCCATCAAACTACAAAGCTGTTCACGCACTGGAAGGAATTCCTTCACGCAATCCGGAGATATCGGATTAAAGTTATTATCCACATGCTCCTTGCAAGGTTCACAGATTCGCTTCAGACAGTAAAGCATTTGCTCACAGCTGTTGCTTCCCAAGTGAAACCATGTATTCTTTTCTATCGCTACGGTCATAGGAAGACGACGCAATCCCAAAATCTCTTTCCGACGACGTTTCTTGAGCATCTTCTTCTGATCATCCGTGGCATTCATGGCCTTCCGCAGACTACGCAAGTCCTCATTGATGAATCCGTCAGTTACCTGTACATAGGTCTTCTCACTGAAATCGACGTAGCTTGCCAAGGTTTCCTGTACATGCCGACGAAGCAATGCCAAGGTTTCGCTCTTATCCTTGCTGCTCATCATCCGTTTGAATATATCATCCTGCCCCTCCACTTTTTCCTCTTTCTTCTTATATTGGATATTGCTGCGTACCAAAAGCACTACGGCTACCACAATAAAGATGAACATGCCAACGAAACTGGTATAGAACATTATGAAAGTAACCAGCGCACAAATCGTAAATGCGACAAATGCAGTGATAAACCAACCACCAATCACGGAAAGCATACCCGTAATACGATACACGGCACTTTCCCGGCTCCAAGCACGGTCGGCCAATGAACTACCCATCGCTACAATAAATGTCACATAAGTAGTAGACAACGGCAATTTCATGGTAGTACCGATGATAATCAACAATCCAGACAACACCAAGTTCACCGAAGCACGCACCATATCAAATGCAGCCCCATCGTTCAGAATCACTTCATCCTTGTTGAAACGACTGTCAATCCAACGACGCATCCCCACCGGAATCACCCGAACCAAAAAATCATTAATATTGGTTGCACGACGCACAATGACACGAGCCAAAGCAGAAGAGCCAAACATCTCATCCCCTTCTTCCTGACGGGCCAGATCGACCGAAGTCTTGATTACATTCTTCGCCTTTTTGGAAGTAGCCAGCGCATAAACCATAACGATACCAGAAGCTATCAGGAAGATGGCCGGAGTCTTAGCCGAAGACATCAGAGAAGACATCATAAAATCGTGAATGCCAGCTCCATTTGCATTAGCTACATAATCCGTATACGCAGAAAAGCCCGCCAAAGGCACACCGATGAAGTTCACCAAGTCATTACCGGCAAAAGCCAAAGCCAAAGAGAAAGTTCCCAGCAACACAATAATCTTAAACACATTTACTTTACACCAGTGCAAGATTTGCATGATGACCGTAAACACCACGAAACATCCACCCACCAATATCGGGGTATTGTCCTGAATCCATTGTAGAGCTTCAGGCGTCATGAACGAAGCACTCTTCAATCCCTGTATAATAATGAAATACCCCAAGGCTGTCACGGCAATTCCACCGAACACACCGATGGTCCATGAAAGATGTTTCTTATAATTGAAACTGAAAATAAGTCGAGACACATATTGTACAATGGTACCCGCAATGAAAGCAACTGCCACAGAAAGGAAAATACCCATAATGACCGACAGAGCCTTTTCCGTATTCATCATGTCCCCTAGGCTCAACATGCCAGTTTCATCTCCGATAATCTTCAGAATGGCCAGAATAAATGTACCTCCCAATAGTTCAAACACCATGGACACCGTGGTTGAAGTAGGCAGTCCCAATGTATTGAAAACATCCAGCAATACCACATCTGTTACCATTACAGCCAACAAGATACACATAATCTCATAAAAGCTGAAATTCACCGGTTGAAAAATACCATGACGGGCAATATCCATCATACCATTGCTCAACACTGCTCCAGCAAAAACTCCGACAGCAGCCACAATGATAATGGTTTTAAACTTTGCGACCTTTGCACCCACTGCCGAATTCATGAAGTTCACAGCATCGTTGCTGACACCTACCAGCAAATCAAAAATTGCCAGCATAAACAGGAAAATAACAATTCCCAGATAAATAGTTTCCATATTTGTTTTGTTAAGTTTTTCCGGGTGCAAAAATATTTCATTCTTGTTATAAACAAATGTCATATATATTACAATCATGTTACAAAATCCGGAAAACATCCAAAACAAACCGCCTATTCACAAGAGGGTCAGACCTAAAACTTTCAGTGATAATGTAAAAAAAAGATATTTTATTTTCCGTATGCTGTGTTTATCACTTGAAAATTCGTAATTTTGCGGCTGAATTCAAAATCTCAAAATTATGTCAGAATCAAAGAAAATAAAGACCGCATTGGTTTCAGTTTACCATAAAGACGGCTTGGATGCTATTTTAGCTAAACTTCACGCTGAAGGAGTTGAGTTCCTGTCAACTGGAGGAACACGTCACTTCATCGAATCACTGGGTTATCCTTGCAAAGCTGTAGAAGACATTACTACTTATCCTTCTATCTTGGGGGGACGCGTAAAGACATTACACCCTAAAATCTTTGGAGGTATCCTCTGCCGTAGAGAATTGGAAAGCGACCAAAAACAGGTTGCACAATATGAAATTCCAGAAATCGACCTGGTAATTGTGGACTTATATCCATTTGAAGATACTGTAGCCAGCGGTGCTGCCGAACAAGACATCATCGAAAAAATTGATATAGGCGGTATTTCATTGATTCGCGCCGGAGCCAAAAACTTCAATGACGTAGTCATCGTAGCAAGTAAGCACCAATACCAGCCTCTATTGGACATCCTGAACCAGCAAGGAGCCGTCACAACCCGCGAACAGCGTCGTTGGTTTGCAGGTGAAGCCTTTACTGTTTCTTCACACTACGATTCTGCCATCCGCGATTATTTCAAGAAATAATCGCAAAGAGCAAACGTCCTGTCTTCCTCAATGGATTTATTAATTTTCAATCTAGACTTATATTAAAGGAATGGGATTATTCTCCTTTACACAAAACATAGCGATGGACCTTGGCACAGCCAATACCATCATTATCAGCAACGACAAAATTGTGGTAGATGAACCCTCCGTCGTTGCGCTGGATCGCCGTACAGACAAAATGATTGCTGTAGGTGAACGTGCAAAGATGATGTACGAAAAAGAAAATCCGAATATCCGTACCGTACGTCCGCTTCGTGATGGAGTCATTGCCGACTTCAATGCCTGCGAACAGATGATGCGTGGATTGATAAAGAAAGTAAATACCGGACGTCATCTTTTTACTCCTTCCCTGCGTATGGTTATCGGTGTACCATCGGGGTCGACTGAAGTAGAACTTCGTGCCGTACGTGACAGTGCGGAACATGCAGGAGGACGTGATGTCTACCTGATATTTGAACCAATGGCGGCTGCTATCGGTATCGGACTGGATGTGGAAGCTCCGGAAGGCAACATGGTAGTCGATATAGGTGGAGGCTCTACGGAAATTGCCGTAATCTCACTGGGAGGTATTGTTTCCAATAACTCTATCCGTGTAGCAGGCGACGACCTGACAGCAGATATTCAAGAATACATGAGCCGACAGCACAATGTCAAAGTCAGTGAGAGAATGGCCGAACGTATCAAAATTCATGTAGGAGCTGCCATCACCGACTTGGGAGACAACGCTCCGGAAGACTACATCGTGCGTGGCCCGAATCGTATCACTGCCCTTCCCATGGAAGTTCCGGTATGCTATCAGGAAATTGCACACTGCATGGAAAAAAGCATTGCCAAAATTGAAACAGCCATCCTGAGTGCATTGGAAAATACTCCTCCAGAACTGTATGCCGACATTGTTAATAACGGAATCTATCTTGCGGGAGGTGGTGCACTGTTGCGCGGACTCGACAAACGTCTGACAGACAAAATCAACATTCCTTTCCATATTGCCGAAGACCCCTTGCTGAGCGTAGCCAAAGGAACAGGCATTGCCTTAAAGAATGTAGACCGTTTCTCATTCCTGATGAGATAAAACATATAAAATTGAAAATGAAGAAACCAAGAGTTTCTTCATTTTCAATTTTCATTTTTCGTTCACCCATCATTTCGGATTCTTTGACATGCGAAATCTGATCAATTTTCTGCTGAAATATAATCACTGGTTTCTTTTCGTACTTTTGGAAATCATTTCACTCACCTTGTTGTTCCGATTCAACAACTATCAGGGAAGTGCTTTCTTCACCTCTGCCAATTATGTGGCCGGACTGGTATACGAAGCATCCAACCAAGTGACCCGTTACTTCGGACTGACAGAAGTCAACAAAAACCTGACTGCACGAAATGTCGAGCTGGAAATTGAAGTGGAACGTCTTTCACAGGCGCTGGAGCAATATACTCAAGATACTACCGGAATAGCCAACCTGCGCAAAGAAGCATTGAAAGATTACGTATTATACGATGCAAAAGTCATCAATAACAGTGTGACTCACCCGGATAACTTCATTACCATTGACAAAGGAGAAGCTGACGGGATACGCACCGAAATGGGAGTGGTTTGCGGAAACGGCGTAGTAGGCATTGTGTATCTCACAGGACGTCATCACGCCATCGTCCTGCCGGTGCTGAATTCAAAAAGCAGCATCAGTTGCAAAATCAAGAGGACATCGTATTTCGGTTTTCTGAAATGGGACGGAGGATCCTCGCAATACGCTTATGTAAAAGATTTACCCCGACATTCGGAATTTTCATTGGGTGACACCATTGTTACCAGCGGACATAGCGCAGTTTTCCCTGCTGGAATACCGGTAGGAACAGTCGACGACATGACCGACAGTCACGATGGTTTATCCTACCTGCTCAAAGTTAAACTATTTACCGACTTTGCACGACTGAATGACGTACGGGTACTAGGATCTTTCAATGGAGCAGAACAGATACAACTGGAAGACAGCGTACGCTCCATGACACACTAAACAACAACACAGAAATTCAGGGAAATTATGCAACACATCATACGTCTTGAATGGTTCGTCATACTGGTCCTGCTTCAGGCACTGGTGCTCAACCATGTCCACTTCGAACAATATGCCACCCCTTTGCTCTACATCTATTTCCTGCTGAAAATCAACTCAGGAAACAGTCGAAAAGGTCTCATGCTATGGGCTTTTTCTATGGGACTCTGCATAGACATATTCAGTAATACTCCCGGACTGAATGCGGCAGCCTCCGTACTCACCGCATTCTGCCGCCCTTGGATATTACGGGTACTTTCCCTACGTGATACAACCGAAAATTTTGAGCCCGGCATCTATCAAATGGGGTTTACAGCCTTTTTCCGGTATGCTCTGGTCATTGTCTTGCTGCATTCACTTACGCTGAACCTGCTCGACACCTTTTCGCTGGCCAGATTCCAAACCTTGCTGTTGAAAATCCTAAGCGATGCTTGCATCACCCTTATCTTCATTTTATGCATTGATTCTGTCAGGAGGAAAAGATAGTGGAAAGAAATTACGATCTTGAAAGACGAAAATATGTCATTGCCGGAGCGGTCATTGCCATTGTGGCCATTTTCCTGATACGTCTGCTTTCCCTGCAAATCATGAGCGAAGACTACAAGAAAAACGCCGACAGCAATGCCTTCCTCAAAAAGATACAGTATCCTAGCCGGGGAGTCATCTACGACCGCAACGATAAACTGCTAGTATACAACCAACCAGCTTATGACATTACGGTCATCATGAAGGAAATCACGGAACTGGACACGCTTGATTTATGCCAGACGCTACACATCACTCCAGAATTCTTACGCAAGAAATTCCGCGATTTGAAAGACCGACGGCTGAATCCGGGATATTCACCCTATACCAATCAAGTATTTCTGACACAACTTTCAGCAGAAGACTGCGGAGTGTTTCAAGAAAAACTGTTCAAATTTCCAGGTTTCTACATCCAACGCCGAACCATCCGCCAGTATAATTACAACGCTGGAGCACATATTTTAGGGGATATCGCAGAGGTATCAAAATCCGACATGGAAAAAGATGACTACTACATCCCTGGCGACTTTATCGGGAAACTGGGAGTAGAGCGTTCTTATGAGAAGCAGTTACGAGGCGAAAAAGGTATCGAGATTTTATTACGTGATGCCCGTGGACGCATCCAGGGCAACTACATGGACGGAAAATTCGACAAGGCTCCCGTGGCGGGTAAGAACTTGAGACTAAGCCTGGACATTGAACTTCAACAACTGGGTGAGCGACTGCTGGAAGGAAAAATTGGCAGCATCGTCGCCATCGAGCCTGCTACCGGCGAAGTCCTCTGTCTGGTTTCCTCTCCATCGTACGACCCACGCCAAATGGTAGGAAGAAACCGTGGAAAAAACCACCTGATACTGGCACGTGACCCTTGGAAACCCTTGCTGAACCGTGCCATTATGGGAACTTATCCACCTGGATCGACTTTCAAAACCTCACAGGCACTGACCTACCTGCAAGAAGGCATTATCACCACGGGAACCAGTTACCCTTGCAACGGAGGGTTCAACTACAGAGGACTTCATGTGGGTTGCCACTCACACCCCTCCCCACTTTCCCTGATACCGGCCATAGCGACTTCATGCAACGGTTATTTCTGCTGGGGCCTTTACCACATGATTGGAGCCCGCCAGAAATATGGGTCTGTACAAAAAGCCTTGAATACATGGAGAGACTATATGGTGTCCATGGGATTCGGCTACCCGCTCGGAATTGACCTTCCCGGCGAAAAAAGAGGGTTTATCCCCAATGCCAGTGTCTACGACAAAGCCTATCGCGGTTCATGGAATGGATTGACCATCATCAGTATTTCTATCGGACAGGGCGAAGTAACCCTGACTCCGCTACAAATTGCCAACCTGGGAGCTACCATCGCCAACAGAGGTTACTTTATCACTCCACATGTGGTGAAGGAAGTGGAAGGTGAAGCACTCGATACACTCTATTCCAAGAGACGCTATACCATGGTCGACCGTTCGCATTACGATGAAGTGGTGCAAGGTATGCGTGCCGCTGTACTCGGCGGAACTTGCCGGGGAGCCAACCTGCCCGACATAGAAGTCTGTGGCAAAACCGGTACCGCCCAGAACAGAGGAAAAGACCACTCCGCCTTCATGGGATTTGCCCCGATGAACGACCCTAAAATAGCAATTGCTGTTTATGTGGAAAACGGTGGATTTGGTGCCGTATACGGTGTACCTATCGGACGGCTCATGATTGAAAAATATCTAAAAGGACAGCTCTCGCCCGAAGATGAAGCGATGGCAACAGAAATTCAAAACAGGAGGATTGATTATGGGATACACGAGAGGTAGTGTATGGAAAAATATAGACTGGTGGACTATCGGACTTTATCTGGTACTGGTCACCTGCGGCTGGTTCAGCGTATGTGGGGCCAGCTATGACTACGGAGAACCGAATTTCTTCGACATCACGACGCGTGCCGGAAAGCAGCTGATGTGGATTGGCTGTTCACTGGGACTGGGGTTTGTCATACTCATGCTGGAAGACCGCATTTACGATACATACGCCTATCTGATTTATGGAATTATGCTTCTGCTACTTTTTGGAACCATCTTCAATCCACATGAAATCAAAGGATCACGCTCATGGATTGTGCTGGGACCTGTCAGCCTGCAGCCAGCTGAATTTGCCAAGTTTGCCACAGCCTTAGCCTTAGGAAAATATATGAACGAATATACTTTTCACATGCAGCGTACCCGTAATTTGGTTACCGTACTAGGCATCATCCTGTTGCCCATGGCATTGATCATCCTCCAAAAGGAAACAGGTTCAGCACTGGTATATCTGTCCTTCTTTCTGATGCTTTATCGTGAAGGCATGACCGGCACCGTATTGTTTTCGGGCATTTGTGCCGTCATTTTCTTTATTGTAGGTCTACGGTTCAGCACTGATATCATGCCCGACGGCACCACATCCTGGGGAGAATTTTCGGTCCTCACCCTCATCATCCTGCTCAGTGCCTTCCTGGTACGCAGATACTGTGAACAGTTTCCCAAAGTATCTCCCTATATTCTTGGTATTGGAGGAGGTGGCATCTTGCTGGGAAGCCTGTTTTCATGCTATGTCATCCCGTTCAACGTATGCCATCTTCAACTGGTGCTCTGCGGGGCCATCGTGCTCACCCTCTTCTATTTTTACCTTCGCGAACGGCTAAGAAATTATCTTTATGTCATCCTCTTTGTCATCGGTTCCGGCGTTTTTTTCTTTTCTACCGATTATGTATTCAATCAGGTGCTTGAGCCTCATCAAAAAATACGTATTGAAGTATTGCTGGGAATGAAAGACGACCCGACAGGAGCTGGCTATAACGTCAATCAAAGCAAAATCGCCATCGGTTCAGGCGGACTTTTCGGGAAAGGCTTTCTCAACGGGACCCAGACAAAACTGAAATATGTGCCGGAACAGGATACCGACTTCATTTTCTGTACCATCGGTGAAGAACAAGGGTTTGTGGGTTCTGCCATTGTCATCTCTCTGTTCATGGCACTCATCCTGCGTCTCATCGTCCTCTCCGAGCGACAGGAAACCCGCTTTGGAAGAGTCTACGGCTACTGCGTCCTGGGCATTTTCTTCTTCCACCTGTTTATCAATGTCGGAATGGTACTCGGACTGACCCCCGTCATCGGTATCCCCCTCCCTTTTTTCAGCTATGGAGGTTCATCGCTCTGGGGCTTCACAATTCTGTTATTTGTCTTTCTCCGTATTGACGCGGCTCGTGAAAAATAAACGGACTCCCACATCCAAAACTCCAGGCAACGGATTCTGTCTCATCAGATGGGTAATCCTCAAACTGTGCCCCACAGAATCCGTGAGCCATACAACTGGTTTTTCACATGTATAGGCCCGCTGATACAAGCCGCCGATAGCACCTTCATGCTGTTCCCAGGCCCCTTTTTCATCGGCCAGATAAATATGCAGCGTATCCGTATGCGATGCCAACGAGTCTTCTCCCTCCACCTGTGTCACAGAAAGCCAGATATCCCGGTATGGATATCTACCCGTGTGACGGATGCCAATTTCCATTCCATACGTCCCAGCAGCAACTTCCGGAGGAAGAGTAAATACCAAAGAATCGGACTTATTCCAACCTTTTTCTCCAGGAACAGCCTGATACACATGATACAACGTATCTGTATGACAGGCACCCAACAAGAACAGACAAATTCCTGCCAGCCCTGCACACCGCATACCACGATAAAAGAGAGGCATACACGGAAATGCCGGTATGCCTTTCATCCATTTTTTAAGCCTGAACATCTGTATTTGTATTACGTTCCGGACGTTTTCCTTCATTGTTACCGTTATTGTTCCGGCGGAAATTTTTCCGATTATTACGGCTGGGACGAGGTTCCTGTCCCGTTTTCGCCTGCGCCGCACTCCCGGCTGTAGCCGAAACCTGCGGTACCTCCGAAGAGGAATTACCTTTCGGACGCTGCGGACGATTATTCCTCGCCTGAGGAGCTTTTCTCTCTCTTTCTTTTGTTGTTTCAGGAGTCTGCACATTATTACTATTACCCGCTTCTGCCGGAACGGGAGCGTTCATTGGTTGAGCAGAAGATTTCGGTTTCTTTTTCCGGTTCTTTCCCGCCTTCGTTTTATCAAAACGCGTCAGACTTTCCTGTTCCAGCAAGTCCTTCGACCGTTGCGGTTCACGTCCGGAGAAGTCCTCATCCAGTTTTTCAGGTTTTTCTCCCCGCTTGTTCATATTCAGTACCTCAAAAGCCCGACGCGCTGAAATAGTTACCTCGTTGGCCAGGAAACTCTTGTCTGTACTGTAAGTAATCATTCCTTTCAGAATATCTGCTTTGAAATAATAATACACGTTATCCAGTGTTTCAAGCGTAATTTCTTTACTCGGCAAGCGCTTCTGACATTCCACGTATGCATCCACCTCATAATTCAAGCAACATTTCAGCTTGGCACACTGTCCGGCCAGTTTCTGCGGATTCAACGAAATGTCCTGGAAACGCGCCGCACTGGTAGACACAGACACAAAGTTCGTCATCCACGTAGCACAGCACAGTTCCCTCCCGCAAGGGCCAATTCCTCCGATACGTCCGGCTTCCTGACGGGCACCAATCTGTTTCATCTCGATTCGCACCCGGAACGTTTCGGCCAGCACCTTGATCAGCTGACGGAAATCCACACGTTCGTCGGCAATGTAATAGAAAATAGCCTTGTTGCCGTCACCCTGGTATTCCACGTCACCGATTTTCATCTGAAGCCCCAGACTCTCCGCAATCTTGCGAGAACGAATCATGGTATCGTGTTCGCGCGACTTGGCCTCTTCGTATTTTTCCATATCCACTGGCTTTACCTTCCGGTAAATACGGCGAATTTCCACATCCGGTTTCAGGTTGGCTTTCCGCATCTGCAACGGTACCAGCCGTCCAGTCAGGGTTACCGTACCGATGTCGTGTCCCGGACTGGCCTCAACCGCCACGATGTCCCCCTTTTCCAAGTGCAGTCCGTTGCTGTTTTTATAATATCCTTTCCGGGTATTCTTGAACTGAACCTCCACCATTTCCTGTTCGTCGGCATTTCCCGGAATGTCGGCCAACCAGTCGTAAGTGTTCAGTTTATTATTCTGTCGTCCGCAGCCTCCACAGCAGAGTCGGCCACTTCCGTTTTTAAGCTTGAAATCGTCCATATATTATTATTGTTGTTTCATTTCTACAATCATTCTCAGTGCCATGTCAAAAAAAACCATCTTCGGATTCACGTTCTGTTCGATATGCATTTGCGCCTCCTCCAGCAATCCGGTTACCGAAAAAATATTCCGTTCGTTAATGTAAGGGGCAAAACGAGTGGCAAACTGCATTTCTTCCGGACTCAGATACACCATATCCGCTTGACGGAAATTGCAGATGAAATTCTCACGCACCATCCGCTGACAATATTCCAACAGATTCTTCTGACGTTCACGCCCCATGCCTGCCACCTGTTCACTCCAGGCTTTCAAACTACGGATATCACGCTTGTAGGCCGTACGCATCAAACTCACAAAAAGTTCAAAGCAAAGTTTGTGTTCTTCTCCTAAATGCACATTTTCTACGGCCCTTATCAAGCTACCCGCAGAACGGTGCGCAATGTCACGAGCATCTTCCTGAGGAAGCATATAACGTTCTTTCAGGTAACGCGCAATATCGGTTTCCGGCAAAGGTTTCAAATGAATGCGCTGCGTACGGCTCACAATGGTAGGCAATAGCAAGTCCGGCTCTTCACTGACCAGCAGAAAAACCGTTTTCAAAGGAGGTTCTTCCAACAGTTTCAGCAGTTTGTTTGCACACTCCACATTCATTTTCTCCGGCAGCCAGATAAGCATCACCTTATATCCACCCTGACTGGCTTTCAACGACAATTTACGTTGAATCTCATCACTCTCACGCACATAAATCTGCGGTTGCTGATTACCGGCATCAATGGTTCGCATCCACTCCTGAAGATCAGCATACGGATTTCGTCCCAGCATCTCACGCCACTGGGGCAAAAACTCATCGCATACAACATCCCGCCCCGCTTTCTTTTTCACCACCGGAAAGACAAAATGCATGTCAGGATGTGCCAGATGATCCATCATCTTGCACGAACTGCATTGTCCGCACGCATCGTCCTCTCCTGGATGCCGGCAGAGCAAATAGCGCGACACCGCCAGGGCCATAGGCAGCTTTCCACTACCCGCAGGTCCTGTAAGCAACAAAGCATGGGGCATCTTGCCACTGCGCACACTGTAAATGAGAAGTTGTTTTACTTCTTCTTGTCCGATTACATCCTTAAAAAACGACATGCTGTTCCGGTAAAAAATTAGGTTCCTTTTAAGGCAATTACTTCCATATAATCGGACAAAAATAAGAAAAAAATCGTAGTTTCAGGGCATATTCTCCCTTATTATTATATAACCGGAGTGAACAAATGTGCAAACCAGCCGACAAAGCGTCGCCACACTCCGCGTTTTTTATACTCTTCACGCGTCATAATCGTGCTGTTGAGTTTGTCATTCTGAAACACCTCCCCCAGTTCGGCCGTAGTCGGCAAATCCAGAATAAAGGCATTGATTTCATAATCATAACGCAAACTCCGGCTGTTCAAATTGGTACTTCCCACCGTACAGAATCGTTCGTCTACCATCATGATTTTGGAATGATGGAATCCTCCGTTGAACACATAAATATGCGCACCGGCTTTGCGCAGTTTGTTGGCTATATAAAAGCCTGCATCGGGCGTAAACGGGATATCCGATTTGCCGGGAATCATGATTTCTACCCGGACCCCACGCTTGGCAGCCCGCTTGATAGCCTTCCGCACCTTACGGGTAGGCGTAAAATAAGGATTGATAATCTGCACCTTACGTTCTGCTGCATCCAAGGCGGTAATGTAAGCCTCCCGCATGATTTCCGGACAGACCTTCGGAATGCGCTGCACAATAGCGACCCTCCGCCCGGAACCTTGGCAAACACTATCCGGCACCACCTTCATTTCTTTCAACTCTTGATGGGTTTCCTTATTCCACACCCCGAGAAATGCTTTCTCCAAATATTGTACCGCCGGTCCTTCTATGCGAATGTGCATATCATGCCACGGGCCTACTTCCGGCAACCCATTAATATAATAATCGGCAATGTTCATTCCGCCTGTATACCCCACTTTTCCATCGATGACCACAATCTTCTGATGGTCACGACAAAATACATGATTGATATAAGGGAAACGGATGGGACTGAAACGGGCCATTTCGATGCCTCTGTCTGCCAGCATCTTCAGATGCTCTTTCCGCAGCGGACGGCTGTTTGACAGATTGCCGAAATCATCAAAGAGTGCCTTTATCGTCACCCCCTCCTTCGCCTTCTCGGCCAGTAAGGTGAACAACTCTTTGGCAATGGAGTCACTCCTAAAATTGAAATACTCAAGATGAATATAGTTTTGAGCCTTTTTAATGTCCGCAAACAGATGCTCAAACTTGCTGCGGCCACTCTTCAACAACGTCATCCGATTGCAAGCTGTCACTGGAATATGCTTTTTTTCCAGGAAACGGGCAAACAAGGAATCAGATGGCAAATACACATCGGCTGTATCGGTTACTTCCTGAAAGGCAGGTTCTTCCTGTTCCTGCGCCTCCAGCGGGAAGATACAACATACGGCCAGCATCCACCATAATATATACAGTTTCAAATTCATCTTCTTCATGGTCATTGGGGCAAAAATATGGAATATTTCAGAAACCACAATGAGTTTGCAATGCAGAATTGAAAGAATGACCAGCTATTCTACTAAATCGCCTTATTCCTAGTTTCTTCCGGCCTTTCATATTCTTTGTACCACAGTATGGTTTTCATATCCCACAGTGTGAAATATGTATCCCACACTGTGGTTTTCATATCCCACAGTGTGGGACAGAGAATTTACCGGATAATTTCGAATTATACACTTTGAAGATCCTCAGAAAATGTCCACAGAAAAAAGAAAAGGACAAAGCACATACACCCAAAGACAAAAATGCAACCTACTCTTTGCAAAATCAGGGTGTGACTTCTAAAAATAGTGAAATTTTTCCGTAATTGCCGGAAATACTTTCTTCCACCCCCATTTTTCCCGGAACAAAGATTCGTTTTTCAATGAGAACTTTCCTATCTTTGCATCGAAAGAAAAAACGAAGACTATACACTTTTATACATAACTTAAATACATAAGAATTATGGAATTTGTAACAAACGAAAAACTTACTATTGTTGGTGCTGCCGGTATGATCGGTTCTAACATGGCTCAGACTGCAATCATGATGGGCTTAACTCCTAACATCTGCTTGTACGACCCGTACGCTCCAGGTTTGGAAGGTGTTGCTGAAGAATTGTTCCACTGCGGTTTCGAAGGTGTGAATGTCACTTTCACTTCAGATATCAAAGAAGCGCTGACTGGTGCTAAATATATCGTTAACTCAGGTGGTGCTGCTCGTAAAGCTGGTATGACTCGTGAAGACCTGTTGAAAGGTAACGCTGCCATCGCTGAAGAATTCGGTAAGAACGTTAAACAGTACTGCCCGGATGTAAAACACATCGTTATCATCTTCAACCCGGCTGATATCACTGGTTTGATCACTTTGCTGTACTCTGGTTTGAAACCGAGCCAGGTTACTACTTTGGCTGCTCTTGACTCTACTCGTCTGCGCAGCGAATTGGCAAAACACTTCGGCGTATCTATGGACGCTGTTGAAAACTGCCGTACTTACGGTGGTCACGGTGAACAGATGGCTGTATTTGCTTCAACTGCAAAAGTAAACGGCAAACCGTTGATCGACATGATTGGTACTGACGCTTTGACTAAAGAACAGTGGGCTGAAATCCAGCAGAAAGTAACAAAAGGTGGTGCCAACATCATCAACTTGCGTGGCCGTTCTTCATTCCAGAGCCCGGCATACGTTTCTATCGAAATGATCGGTGCTGCTATGGGCGGTAAAGCTTTCCGTTGGCCGGCTGGTACTTATATCTCAAATGATAAGTACGATCACATCATGATGGCTTGGGAAACTTCAATCACAGCTGACGGTTGCCACTGCGCTGAACTGAAGGGTACTCCGGAAGAACAGGCTGCTTTGGACAAGAGCTACGCTCACTTGTGCGACCTGCGTGACGAAGTAATCGCTATGGGCGTTCTTCCTGCTATCTCTGAATGGAACAAACTGAACCCGAACATTAAATAATCGGATTTTCCATTAATATAAAAGGAGACTGAATCATCGGTCTCCTTTTTTTATGCCAAATTCCAACGTACCTGTACATCATATAAAATCATAAAAATCTCATCTTCATACATTTACATTTTCCCAATGTACATCTGAAAACTTTCAGTCTCTTTATTAAAAGCACTATCTTTGCCGCTCTCTTTACCATGTATTTCTAAAACTACGGGCAGCAATGAGAATATGCACTTTATTATTTTTCTTTATTTCAGCACTGACCTGTCACCCGCTATGTGCACATAATCCGACGGGACATTACTTCCTGACACAAGACTCTACGTCTTCTCTCACCTCATCGGCTCTTCCTGCGAAGCCAAAGAAAACAAAGGAACTTTTCCAGCAAAACTTTTCGTACATGGGAATTCCTTTTATCGTTTCCGGATTAATCGTCAAAAAACAAAACCAGGATTTCCGTACACTGCGCAATCGCTTCCAGCCGACTTTTCACCACGAATATGACAATTATACACAATATGTCCCGTTAGTTGCCACATGGGGCATGAAATTAGCTGGAGTAGAAAGCCGCAGTTCATGGAAGGAACTCACAGTCAGCAATATTTTCTCAGCAGCCTTGATGGCCGGCTTTGTCAACACCCTGAAATATACGACCAAAGAAATGCGTCCGGACAATTCATCAAACAATTCATTTCCTTCCGGACATACGGCCACGGCTTTTATGTGTGCCACAATCCTGCATAAAGAATACGGCATGCTCAGCCCGTGGTACAGCATCGGAGGATATACCTTAGCGGGAATAACCGGTATAACACGCCAGCTGAACAACCGTCACTGGATTGGCGATGTGCTGGTAGGAGCTGGAATCGGCATGATTTCAACGGACTTAGGCTATTTATTTTCTGACCTGATTTTTCACAAGAATGCTACCGGAACGCGGTCAACACACCATTTCAACCGCTACGATGCACCTTCATTTCTGAGCCTCAACATGGGATTTGCCACAGGACCTTCCACTTTACGCACCGCCGACCTCTATGACACAGAAGAAGGAACTCCTTTGGGCATGCGCCTGCATACGGGTACATCGACCGTTGTCAGCGCAGAAGGAGCTTACTTTTTCAATGCGTATATCGGCTTGGGAGGGCGACTGAGAGTAGCTACCGTTCCTGTTATTGCCGACATTCCCGAAGAGAACAAAAAGCATTTTGACCTGGACAATGACCTAAAGGAAGGAGCCCCTGTCAACATGTACCTGCTGGACGGACTGGAATCTGACCATTTAGGCATGTGTGACATCGATTTAGGACTTTACTTTTCTTATCCGCTCAGCAGCCGCTTCCTGATAGGAAGCAAGCTGTTAGCTGGACGACGCACTAATGCAAACTTTACCTTAAACTCTATTTCACGGATTAATCCAGCCATTTTCGACCGCCAGAAAGTGAGCCAGGAAGCTTACGACCAATTCTATAAAGCCGACGTAGATTACTATATCCAGCAGGAAGGTCTCAGCGTTCAGGAAATGCTACAGGGTACTTTCATTGATGAGGAATTTCTTCACATTCGTAAAAGTTCTACATTCAAATTAGGAACCGAACTTTCTCTCGCCTACCGCTACAAGGAAAATGCGGCCCTGCGTCTCTATTGCGACTATGACTTTGCCTCCCCCCGACTGACATACGACCTGAAGAACTCCTGGGCAGACGAAGACGGTAACCGCGAAGTCCGTTCGTATAGTAAAAGAACGCCTATGCATAATTTTACTTTCGGAACTTCCATCGCGTTCATGTTCTAACGGCTAAGTACCCTCAATCTTTACCACCTTTCCGTCTGAATTCTGCCGGAGCAATGCCGAACTGTGCCTGGAAACATTTCGCAAAATAAGAAGGAGAAGAAAAACCGACCCTGAAACATGCTTCACTACTGGACACTTCTTCCTCCGCCAATAAATATGCAGCCTTTTTTAAACGAATCAGACGGATATAATCATTAGGAGTCATTCCCGATATAGCCTTGATTTTTGCGAATAGCCCCGACCTTGAAATCCCGACTTCTTGAGCCAACACATCCACTGTAAAATCAGAGTCTGTCATTCGTTTTTCTATAATCTTTGAGATTTTATCCATCAAAAGTGTATCCAACTTAGAAATAGAAACAGAAGAGACCATCGGTTTAGTCTTGAAATCTTTCTTCATGCCTTCTCTATTTCTGAAAATACTTGCAATCTGTGCATTTATCACATCACCCGAAAATGGTTTTTCCAAGTATACATCAGCTCCACTTTCAAGTCCCTCCACGTAGTCTTCGGAAGCAGCCTTTGCCGTAAGCAAGATTACTGGAATATGGCTGGTAAAAAGATTCTGTTTAATATTCCGACAAAGCTGTATACCATCCATCACAGGCATCATCACATCACTGACTACCAGGTCTGGCATATTCTGTAAAATTCTATCCCAGGCTTCTTTCCCGTTTTCTGCACACGACACTTGATAACGAACAGACAATAGTTGATGTAAATACTCCCTCAAATCTTGGTTATCATCTACTATCAGAATACGATATTGCCCTTCAGGGATGTCGGCCTTATCCTCAGCCTGTATATCTTGAGAGGGTGCCTGTTCAACCACCTGCCCTTCTTTATGCTCAAGTCTATCAAAGCTGACAATGAATGTAGAACCAACCCCCAGTTCACTTTCCAAGTTCAAACCGCCATGCATCAAATCAACCAGTTTCTTGACCAACGAAAGTCCGACTCCAGTTCCAATACGTCCGGAAGATGCCTTATCCAGGACCTGATAGAAAGGAGTAAATATCTTTTCCTGCTCCTTTACATCGATACCCTGCCCGTTATCTCTCACCCGTACCTCCAGTTTCTTATCACCAGCTATCAACAAATCAATCCAAATGCAAGTGTCTGTAAACTTCAATGCATTTGATAATAAATTGCTGACCACCTTCGTAAAGGCCTCCTGATCGACACGGGCATAACAAGATTCTTCCGGCATAGTCAGACTAATTTTTATATGCTTTATATCTGCTGAAAGTTGAAAACGCTGATATACATTCATCAATAAAGTTTTGATATTAGTTTCAGCCAATATCACATTCATTCCTCCCGATTCAGCCTTCCGAAAATCCATCAACTGATTCACCAACGTAAGCAAACGTTTCCCGTTTCGTTCTATTACCTGTAATTGAGGAAGTACATCCTTCACTGTTCCAGAACTCTTCATCACATTTTCCAGTGGTGCCAAAATCAATGTCAACGGAGTACGTATTTCATGCATGATGCCCGTGAAGAACTCAATCTTACTCTGATAAATCTCACGGTCTTTTTTAATTGTCAATAAGGTCATGCGCCGACGATGTATTTTATTCATCCGATAATAAGCATAAACCAGACCTGCTATCCCTAACAATATATATCCAGCAATCATATATGAAGAAGCCCACCAAGGAGGCAGCACTTTAATAGGAAAGGCTATGGCATTTTCATTCCACATCCCATCAGAATTAGACGCACTCACCTGAAATACATAATCCCCGGCAGGTAAATTTGTGTACGTCACATGAGGAGCATCATTCGTTTCCGTCCAATCTTTTTCAAACCCCTCCAAACGATAGCGATACTTGTTCTTTGAGGTATTAATATAACTCAAGGCAGCTACCGAAAAACTAAACATGGAATGAGAATAGTCCAACACCAGACGGTCTGCATAAGTGATGGAAACTTTTAATGGAGAGTCTTCACTTCCAATAACCACCGGTTTATTGAATAGCTGAAAATCAGTCAGAATGACGGTAGGAATCTGTGTATCAACTTGTATCTTATCAGGACGGAACTCATTGAATCCATTTACTCCTCCCACCATTATTGTTCCGTCAGACAACTGGATTCCGGAATTAGGAAGAAACAAATTTTCTTGTAAACCATCTTTCTTATTATAAAACTTCAAAGAAGAAGTAAGAGGCTGATAACAATACATGCCATTATTGGTAGTAAACCACAATTTATCTTTATCCGGTAATATCTTATAAATCACACGTATGTGCTCCGGCAATCCTTCACGTACGAATACATCCTTTTTCCGATCATACCTAAGTAAGCCGTCTCCATCCGTACCGAGCCAAAGACATCCCTGCATATCCAAACAACCGGTAATGATTTGATTCGTCAGCAAAGTACTTTCTTCATTTTTCAATTGATGAAAATAATGCATCCATTTCCCAGACTGATAATCCAGACAATATACTCCTCGGTTAAGCGAACATACCCACAACTTTTCCCCTTTTTCCTCAAATATATACGAAATTCTGGCTCCATGCAGCTCATATATTCGTTCAAAATCATCCGTTTGCGAATTGTAACAATTCAATCCGGCAGTAGTACCAATCCATATTTTCTGTCTGGAATCTTTATAAAGTAGGCTCGGCTGTCGGCGCCATGCCACCTTACGGTGGTAGGTTTCCGACAGCCTGCCTCCGAACCGTACGTACACGTCTCCATGTATACGGCTCTCCGCCCATAACGGCATTTTAGCTATTCTCCGCATGAATCATGTTATGACATTCTGCACAGACGATTAAAGATTTTCTATGCATTTTGAGCATTTTACGTTCCCATTCGGTTTTGCCTCTTAAATCTGAGAGTTTCCTGACGTGGTGTGACACAACATTTCCTTCTTTTCCGCACAACTCACACTTATTTGCAGTCAGTCTTTCGACCAGACTCATAGATGGAGTGTTGAACAGGTAGGGCAAGTTATCACATTTTTGAGTTCCCAAGTCGGTAATACGCTTGAAGCCCTCATTGTAAAACACCCTTGGTTTGCGTTCGCCTTTCTTGTCCGTATACCACACCACAAATTTATCATCTTCACGATACTTGTCTGTTATGGTTCTGACGGAACTGTTAAGTTTTTGCGCAAATGTCTTTAGCATACTGAACCTCATGATACATCCAAATGAACGTCCAAGTGCCGATGCATTGTTTGCAATGGAGTAGTAGTTGTAGAATCCTCTGATTTCTGTGTTGAAACGTGCTACTATGTCTTGTGGCTCATTGTCTATCAGGTATGTTCTACCTTTAGACCTCCACACTTCTTTGCCATTTTGTGTTTTCACATTCATGGCTTCAAGACTCAGTAACTTCTTCTTTATTACTTCTCGTGATACGTGTAGTATCACATTACCATTACGATGTCTACGAGTTTCTCCTCTTGCATTTTTCTGCGTTGTGTAATCTTTACGGACTGATATTTCATAGCCGAGAAATTTTGCACTGTCTTGTGCGTTGGTTATCAAGGTCTTTTCTTGTGACATTTCCAATTTTAGCTTCTTTTGCATAAATTGTGTGACATCCGCCTTGATTTTCTCGCACTCTGCTTTATTTCCAATGACCCCTATAAGGAAATCATCAGCGTAGCGTACATAATTCAATCTACGGAAATTCTCATCCATATCGTTACCGCTCGGCATAGTCAGTATTTGCTGTTGCTTATTACGAACTTCCTCCCGCATTGCTTCCAATTTATCAACGTCCGTCACCTCCTTCATTCTCTTCTTTAGATAGTGAACTCGATTGTTCAGTCTGCCGATATCCTTGTTGCGGTGTCTAACTTTACCCTTATGGAAATCTTGTGCATACTTCTTCATATACTTATCGAACTTGTCCAAGTAGATATTAGCCAGTATTGGACTGATAATTCCACCTTGAGGCGTACCCGAATAAGTTCTATTGAAGTGCCATTCTTCCAAATATCCAGCGTTGAGAAATTTACGTATTAACCGAAGGAAACGCTCGTCAGATATGCGTTCCCTCAGAATTTCTATCATCACGCCATGGTTGATATTGTCAAAGAAACCTTTTATGTCTCCCTCAATGAACCACTTTGTTCCGTTGAAATTATTCTGTAGACTCTTAAGTGCCGTGTGGCAGCTTTTGTGTGGTCTGAAACCATGTGAAGTCCGTTCAAAATATCCTTCGTATATGGCTTCGAGAACCATTCTCACTACCTCTTGCACTAATTTATCTGCAAACGTAGGGATACCGAGCGGACGTAACTTTCCGCTCTTCTTCGGTATGTAAACCCTCTTTGCCGGTTTAGGCCTATAGACTTCGCTTTTGAGACTGTCTATTAATGCGTGTATCTTGTCAATGCTCATGCCGTCCTCCGTCTGTCCATCAGTACCGGGTGTCATATTGCCTGGTTTTGCATGAATGCGCTGATATGCGACTAAGAACATCTGCTCATTGAACAGAATACGATAGAGTCGTTCGTATTTGTAACCTGACTCGTTGCTGTGTTCAGCTAAAATGTTTAATACTTGCTCGGGATTTCTCATACGTCTCTCACGTTTTCCTTTGTTTGTACTAAAGTTATGGACTGTTCCCCTTCGCCATGTACAAGCCGTTAACTTGCTCGGACTACTATGGGAACTCCGTTGCCATATCAGATATTCAGAGACCAGCTCTCATAGCCTTTGAGGCGTTCTGACTTAGGCAATCCCCAGTTAGTTTCACTTGATAACTATTATCGTGACATATTGTCGGATGCGACTTTCGTTCTTGTCCGCTTATTGCGGCTGTGTCATAGTCGGTTCTTAATGCTCTGCACTAACGCACAAAATAGCCAGAGTACTATGAAATAGCGTATATAAAAGCCTTCCGCTATTGCAAGATGTGGTACCACCGAACTATCGTTCAACCAATCAAGGCTTCATCCTTATATATGTCGTTTCGTCTTGCCCTTCAGTCGCTACTTGGCTATTAGTAGACTCAGGGCTTTAATCAGCATGCTACACTCCCCGTTAGGTTTCCCCGTCGGATAAGCTGATTGACGATAGGATTATATTGAACCCAATCCTAACTTCTTACTACAGAAGTATTTATCAAGCGACCAATCTGGGCGCACTTGCGTAAATCTGCGTCGTCTTTATGCTCTTGTGTCCGAGCATGGAGCTGACCGTTTCGATGGGAACACCGTTGGAGAGGAATATCGTCGTGGCTGCCGTGTGGCGGCTCTGATGCCACGTGATATGCTTGGTGATGCCGCAACGCTTGGCGACGGCACGGATACCGGCAAGGCACGTGTTATAATGCGGAACGGGAAATATCCTGCCGTCCCCGCACAGTCCCCGGTATTTGCCGATTATGCGGTTGGCGATGTCGAGCAGGCGGATGTTGGACACCACGCCCGTTTTCTGGCGGTTGATGTTTATCCACTCGTGTTCGTCGAAGTAGGTGCGGATATTCTCTTCCGTAAGGTTGCGCATATCCGCGAACGACAGCCCCGTGAAGGCGCAGAACAGGTAGAGGTCGCGGTACAATTCCTGTTTGGCGTTTTTCAGTTTCCCCTCCATCAGCAGGCGGATCTCATCTTTGGTCAGGAAACTGCGTGTTGTTTCCTCCTTCTTGATTTCATACTCGCGGAACGGGTCGCGCGTCAGCCACTCGTTGTTGATGGCGATGAATACCATCGTCCGTAACGGGCAGACGTACAGCCACACGGTATTGGTGCAGCAGTGCTTGTCCGTGCGCAGGAACATCTCGAAGTCGGAGATGAAAGCCGGGGTAAGCTCTTTTAGGGCGATGTCCTTCACATGGTAGCGGATGTCGAGGAACTCTTGCATGTGCTTGTAAACGGTGCGGTACTTCAGCAGCGTGCCTTTGGCTTTCATGCCTGCCTCCACCTGCTTCTCGTAGTCCTCGTTGTGCTGGCGGAACACCTGCATCAGCGTGTGGTAGCGGTGTTCCAGTCCGAGAAAGGCGTTCTTCACCTTCTCCGCCGTGACGAAGTTGTCACGCTCCATGATTTCCTGATAATGCCTGTTGATGCGTACCCGCATCTTGTCAAGCATACGGTTCGTTTCGAGTGCCGCCGTGCTTCTGCCCGTGACACGTCCACCTTTGGTGTCCCACAGTTTCGGATCGACAGTCAGTTTGCAGCTGAACTGTGTCTGGCTGCCGTCCACCGTGATGCGTCCCATGACGGGAACTGTCCCGTCCTTTTTCACTACCTGACGCTTGAGGTAGTAGATTACTGAAAATGTACTCTTCATTGTCCTTAATTTTTGGGTTTCAAAATTAGTTGGTGAAGAGTCCGGTGTTGGTACGCAAAACGGGGAGGAACGGCGCAATCTTTTTCCGTAACCTGATTTTTCGCATGAGTTATGGATAACTCACTATTCCTTAGAGCCTTGTTTCGCTATTCGTACCCGTTTGTCGCATTTTCGGGCATGGTTACGAACAAGTAACGTAGCGGCGTCAGGATTTGGCTTCGGCAGGGATTGTAATGGCTTCACGGATTATCGCCACTTCAACCAAAACCCTTGTAACTCAATTCTATCACTATATCTTTCCGCATTTCACTTTTTTGTAGTAACTTTGCGATTCAAAGATTTGATTCAACATGAAGTGCATAACCATCACCCCTCCGGACCACATACAGGCTACCATTCAGTTGCCTTCCTCCAAAAGTATCTGCAACCGGGCACTGATTATTCATGCACTGGCTCACAGTCAGTGTAAACTGGAGAACTTGTCCGACTGCGACGATACGCATGTCATGACCGAAGCGCTGGCTCACATGCCGGAAGTGATTGACATCATGGCGGCGGGAACTGCCATGCGTTTTCTGACCGCTTATCTTTCCGTTACCCCCGGCACCCATATCCTGACCGGTACGGAACGGATGCGGCAACGCCCCATCCAGATTCTGGTGGAGGCCCTGCGAAGTTTGGGAGCGGACATCGCATACGTGGAGAACGAAGGCTATCCTCCCTTGAAGATTTCCGGACGAACGTTGAAAGGAAATTGTCTGACTCTTCCGGGAAACGTGAGTTCCCAATACATCTCGGCCTTGCTGATGATTGGCCCGATGCTGGAGAAAGGACTGGACCTGACCCTCAGCGGGGAAATCGTATCACGCCCCTACATCAACCTGACACTGAAAGTGATGCGGGATTTCGGAGCAGAAGTGGAATGGACTTCCGATTGCAGCCTTCATGTAGCTCCTGTTGCTTATCAGGCTTTACCTTATTATATAGAAAGCGACTGGAGTGCGTCATCCTACTGGTATGAGATTGTAGCCTTGTCAACAAAGGACGCCACGGTGAGCCTCCCGGGACTTTTCGCACAGAGTCCGCAGGGTGATTCCAAGGTAGCGGAACTGTTCGAACAGCTGGGCGTGGGCACGAAAAGAGAAGGACAGACTGTCACGCTCTACCAGACACATTCTTGCGTGAAACACTTGGAGTACAATTTTGTGAACCAGCCCGACCTGGCACAGACTTTCGTGGTCACTTGTGCCATGCTGGGAGTCACTTTCCGCTTTTCGGGACTGCAAAGCCTGAAAATCAAGGAAACTGACCGCATGGCGGCCTTAATCGCAGAAATGCGCAAACTGGGCTACGTGCTGGAAGAGAGCGAAGGTTCTATACTTTCCTGGACGGGCAAACGGTGCGAACCGCAAAACCCACCTGTCATCGACACGTACGAAGACCATCGCATGGCCATGGCCTTTGCACCGGCAGTCTTGCGCCAAGGCACGCTGTGTGTGCGCAACCCACAGGTAGTCTCCAAATCATATCCCCGGTTCTGGGAAGATTTGCAGCAGGCAGGTTTTCATCTTACTCAAAACTGATTGTATCATGTGGATTTTAGTCATCATATTAATTGGAGTCGTTCTCTTCGGACTGGTGGCCGGATACTTTTATAACCGTTCCGTGCAAAAGAAGATTGACCGCGGAGAACTGACGGAAGCCCCGGAAGTCAAGACAGTGGACGGGGAATGCTGCGGACAGCATCAGGTCTGCGAAAAAGAAAGTCTGCTGGCAGCCGTCAGCAAAAAGATTGAGTATTACGACGACGAAGAACTGGACCGCTTCAAGGGTCATCCGTCGGATACCTATACGGAAGAAGAGATTGATGAATTCCGGGAAATCATGTACACCATGAAAGAAGAGGAAGTGGCCGGATGGTGCCGCAGCCTGCAGCTCCGTGGCGTGGAAATTCCCGATGAACTGAAAGACGAGTTGTTCCTGATAGTCGGAGAACGCCGTTTCCATTAACCCTCCCTCACTTGCCCATGAATATCCTCGAATTGTTGCATTATACTTTTTTCCAGCATGCCCTGCTGGGTAGTCTTTTTGCCAGCATTGCCTGCGGCATCATCGGTACGTACATCGTAACGCGAAGGCTGGTATTCATCAGCGGGGGTATCACGCATGCCTCGTTCGGAGGTATCGGTATCGGACTCTACGCCGGTATCTCACCGATTCTGAGTGCGGCTATATTCTCGGTGCTGTCGGCCTTCGGCGTGGAATGGCTCAGCAAACGCAGCGACATGCGGGAAGACTCGGCCATCGCCGTGTTCTGGACATTCGGCATGGCGGTGGGTATCATCTTCAGCTTTCTGGCCCCCGGATTTACGCCCGACCTTTCTTCGTTCCTGTTCGGTAACATCCTGACCATCACGCAAGCAGACATTCTTCTACTGGTGATATTGAGCCTGACACTCATCGTCTTTTTCACCTTGTTTCTCCGGCCTATCACGGCCATTGCCTTCGACCGGGAATTTGCCCGTTCCCAGCGCATTCCCGTGAGCGCCTTCGAATATACCCTGATGGCTTTCATCTCACTGACCATCGTGGCCTGCCTCCGGATGGTGGGTATCGTATTGGCCATTTCCCTGCTGACCCTTCCGCAGATGACGGCCAACCTCTTTACGTACAGCTTCAAACGTATCATCTGGCTTTCCATCGGCATCGGTTACCTGGGATGCTTGGGCGGCCTGCTGCTGTCTTATCAACTGCGGGTGCCTTCGGGAGCGGCCATCATTTTCGTGTCCATCCTCATTTATGTAGGAGCTAAATTATTTTGCATGCTCCGCAAAAAACGGATGAACTGAGGGAGATTTATCCTAATTTTGTAACAAAAGAATTCAAGTTAAAAAACCACAGTATATGGAAACTAAAATTGATTCACTGGAAAACATCCACGAAGCTGCCAAAAAGTTTATCGCAGCCATGGGTGACAACACGGTTTTTGCCTTCTATGGAAAAATGGGGGCAGGAAAGACAACTTTTATCAAGGCCGTATGCGAAGAACTGGGTGTGACGGATGTCATCAACTCACCGACATTCGCCATTGTCAACGAATACCGCTCCGATGAAAACGGAGAGCTGATTTATCACTTCGACTTCTACCGCATCAAGAAACTGGAAGAAGTGTACGACATGGGTTATGAAGACTACTTCTACAGCGGCGCACTCTGCTTCATCGAATGGCCGGAACTGATTGAAGAACTGCTTCCGGGCGATGCGGTCAGCGTACACATCGACGAAAACGAAGACGGTACCCGCACGGTACGCTTCGACGAGAACAACGATTAATATGGAAATACACTATTTCATACAAGCCTTGTTTGTGCTGGTGGGGCTCTTGTCCTTACTGGCAGCCATCTGCAACTGGAACTGGTTCTTCACGGCACAAAACACACAGTTTATCGTAAGAAATGTAGGACGGAAACAAGCCCGCTGGTTCTATGCATTGATTGGCCTACTGATGATAGGTACAGGCGTATTCTTTTTCCTGTCCATTCAGGGAATGGTGTAAAACGAACAGAGTTTTCAACAGCTTGTTAATAACTTCGACAGGTTATTAACAGGCTGTTTTGTTTTCCACACCTCAAAAATCGAAGGAAAGCTGGCCGTCGCCCAGCAAATTGAAGCTCATGCGATGATAGGGAGAAGTGCCGTAAGCGGCAATGGCGGCACGGTGTTTTTTGGTGGGATACCCCTTGTTGCTCTTCCAGTCGTACATGGGGTATTCTTCGTGCAAACGGTTCATGTAATCGTCACGATAGGTCTTTGCCAGAATGGAAGCCGCCGCAATGGACAGGTATTTCCCATCTCCTTTTACAATAGTGGTATGCGGGATACCGGGGTAAGGATTGAAGCGGTTACCGTCAATCAACAGGTGCTGAGGAACCACCTTCAACTGGGCAATGGCTCTGTGCATAGCCAGGAAAGAAGCGTTCAGGATGTTGATTTTATCAATCTCTTCCGGCGATACCACGCCTACAGCCCAAGCCGTGGCTTCCTGCTCAATGACCGTACGCAATTCATAACGCTGTTTCTCCGTCAGTTTCTTGGAATCGTTCAGCAACTCATTGCGAAATCCTGGAGGCAGAACAACAGCTGCCGCATAGACCGCTCCAGCCAGACACCCACGTCCAGCCTCATCACATCCGGCCTCAATGAATTCTTTATGCAAATAGGGTAACAGCATATCTACCTCCTTTTTTTTCGGACTGCAAAGGTAGTACATTTTTCCCAACCTGCCGCTTCTGGAAAACAGAAGTTATCCCGAGGTTATCCACCGATTTTCGAACGGACATGACAGGATGTAACAGAAGATTCGTATCTTTGCAGCATTAAAGAATAAACCTATGGTACAGATTGATGATGTAATAGTGAGCCTGGACGTATTCCGGGAAAAGTTCTTGTGCGACTTGAATGCCTGCAAAGGAGAATGCTGCATCGAAGGAGATGCCGGTGCTCCCGTAGAGCTGGAAGAAGTGGAAAAACTGGAAGAAGTGCTTCCCGTGATATGGGACAGCCTTTCGCCGGAAGCACAGGAAGTCATCAACCGCCAAGGTGTGGTCTATACGGACCAAGACGGTGACCTGGTTACTTCCATCGTCAACGGGAAAGACTGCGTATTTACCTGCTACGATGAAAAAGGCTTTTGCTACTGTGCCATTGAAAAAGCATTCCGTGAAGGGAAATGCAACTTCTACAAACCGATTTCCTGTCACCTCTACCCCATCCGGGTCAGCGACTACGGACCTTACAAAGCTTTGAATTACCACCGTTGGGACGTATGCAAGGCTGCCGTGTTACTGGGAAAGAAGGAAAACCTTCCTGTCTACAAATTTCTGAAAGAACCACTGATACGGAAATTCGGATCAGACTGGTATGAGGAGCTGGAAAACGTCGCCAAGGAATTAGAGGCCCAGCATTTGATTTAAATCGATAAATAATCCCGCCACAGAATTTCCAAAGATACCTGTAGCGGGATTTTGCCGTCTTTTATTTTGTCTTTTTCACGTAAACTCTCTTCACCAGGCGCAAGGCATATTCCACCGTAGCCCCTGAACTGAGAATTTTATTATTATAAAAGCAAAAGGTAGATTTACAATCATTGCATAGATAGCGACAATCATATTTATTGAAAGCATCCAGTCCATTTTTCCTGAGCATCTCACTAAGCGACACGATTGTAGAACTGTATTGTTCCCGAAACTCCTTGGCTTCTTCCGTAGTAAAAGTGCGCCAACCGCGAATGCCATCTTCCTCATACGAAGTACAAATAGAAGCAGCCTCAGCCTTTTTTACCAGCCACTGACGAGGAGACACCAGAGTAGCAACTACTGCTTCGCCCGACAAGGGTTCTGCCTTCCACACAAAGAAAGGCCCCCATATACTCTCACTTTCCGGCAACTGAGTAGCCGTAATCACTTCCGTATCCTCATCTGTAACGGTATCTCCACTTCCGCCCGTTTCTCCTTTATCCGGCTGTTCGGGCTTTGGGTCTTCCCAACCCTCCTCCTGTGTCATGTTTTCAAACGGAAATTCCACAGAGACTTCCGGGGTCCATCCTTCTATCTGTGAGTGTCCTCCCAATGACACATTGCCATCTCCCGTACTGACCAGCCGATAGGGCTTTCCTGCTTCCAACGGACAATTAAAGAAATATCCATACGTCGTTTCTCCCGATACGGTGGTAACATTGACAGAAAGATGGGTCCGTGTACTCTCGGCAGGAAACACATAAACAGGTCCAGCTTTCCATACTCCTTTTTCATTTCGACATTCCACCGTTGCAAACTGTCCGTCATTGCTCAAGTTTCCTTCCAGAGAAATCCCGGAACTCACCGGTGAGATACGTGCCTCTACGGCGATGGCGCCTTCAGGAATTCCACCCAAAGATAAATAAACAGCAGCCACCGCATAAGACATTGATACAGATACCTTCATATCACTTTTCAGATTGACGATGTTTTTCCCGACCAACAAAGGAACGTCGGCATAATTACCTTGTGAGAAACGAAAAAATTGCTTGGCATCCAACACCATTGGAGGTAAGTAGGCAGCAGAAAGCCCGGAAAAAAGAGAAAGTGTATACTCACCACTTTCCTGCTGTACCTCGGGCCATTCCTCCGGAAAGGAAATATGTTCTTCACGGGCCAGCTTGCCCTGTTTATCCAGCAAATACATTTCCAAAGGATAAAGTGAAGTAAAAAGATGGGCATTCGACACCTCTACACCCATTTCATACGGTCCGCCGGCATTTTCTCCACCCGCTTCCTCTTCTACATGATAAGCCCCACATCCTGCACCGAAAAAAGAGCAGCACACTGTGACAAGCATAAACAAATAAGTCTGAATACGAAATTCCATAACATTTTTATTTTGAATAACGTATCCAGACTTCTTTGTCCACTTTTTTTCCTTCTAAAAACTACATTTTAGAAATACTTTTCCAATTTCTTGATCATCATTCCCAGACAGAATACCACAACGTGGTCATTTTCCTGAATCATGGTATTACCGGTTACCAATATACCTTCTCCATTCCGGATCAATCCTCCGATAGTCGCTCCCTTGGGAAGTCCCAAATCCTTTACAGCCTGCTTGGTTATCTTGGCCCCCGGCTTCACCGTGAACTCGGCCACATCTGCATTGGCAAAGGTCAGACATTTCACATTCGACACATCTGCATCAAGCATCATCTGATAAATATGGCTGGCTGCAATAAACTTCTTATTGATGACTGTTCCGATATCCAGACTTTCGGCCATACTGATGTAGTCCACGTTTTCTACTTCAGCCACCGTCTTAGTCACTCCCATGCGCTTGGCTGCCAGACATGCCAGAATATTGGTTTCCGAATTACCGGTCAACGCGACAAAGGCTTCCGTATTCTTGATGCCTTCCTCCAGCAACAGCTGCATATCGCGTCCATCGCCATTAATGACCATCACTCCGTCGTCCACCAGTTCCGTCAACCGGTTACAGCGGGCAATATCGCTTTCTATAATTTTAGTCTTCATGTATTCCGGCATGTACTGCACGGTACGTACGGCAATCCGGCTTCCTCCCATGATCATCACGTTCCGCACATCGGCCTCATTCTCCTTCCCGGAAATCTTACGGATATAAGGAATGTATTTCTTCGTAGTCGTAAAATAAACGATATCATTCAACTTTATCACATCGTCTCCACGCGGAATAATGGTTTCATTCCCTCGCTTAATGGCCACGATGTGGAACGGTATATTTCGCCCTCCCAGTTCATGCAAAGGTACATTCAGAATTTCTGCCTGTTCACGCAACTTCGTTCCCAAAAGCACCAACGCTCCTCCGGCAAACTCCCACCACTGACGAATCCAACTCATCTTTACAGCGTCGACAATGTCACGTGCGGCCAGCATTTCCGGATAAATCAAGGAATGAACCCCCAGCTTGGCAAAAAATTCCTTATGTTTGGGAAGCAGATATTCATAATTGTCTATTCGCGCCACCGTTTTCTTGGCTCCCAGACTGGTAGCAAGCATACACGCCGTCATGTTACGGCTTTCATCGGGCATAACCCCGATAAACAAGTCGGCTCCTGCCACTCCGGCCTCTTTCAATCCGTTGATTGACGTCGGCGACAAATTGACAGTCATAAGGTCCAGGTTGCTTCCCATGGCGCTCAGTTTGCTCTCGTCCTCATCCATCAAGATGATATCCTGCTTCTCACCCGACAGCAGTTTCGCCAGATGGGTACCTACAGCTCCGGCCCCTGCAATAATAATCTTCATATCTTTATTATCTGAGTGATTGTGTGATATATACTTTCCTCATCAATGCCACAGATGGCATACAAATCGTTGACCGGACCATGCTGTACAAAACGGTCAGGAAGTCCCAGTCGTTTTACAGACGGATGGTAACCATGGTCGCTCATGAACTCAAGTATGGCACTGCCCATTCCTCCATTCCGTACTCCATCTTCTACGGTCAGAATGCGACTGAATTTCTGTCCTACCTCATGCAACAAATCTTCATCCAACGGTTTCAAGAAGCGCAAATCATAATGAGCAATGCTCATGCCCTGTTCTTTTTCGGCACGGGCTATCGCCGACGCTGCTTTGTTGCCTATCGGTCCGATTGTAATCACAGCCAAATCTGTTCCTTCTTTCAACCGGCGTCCTTTTCCTACTTCCACAGGTTCCAGCGGACATTTCCAGTCAACCAACACTCCCCTTCCGCGTGGATAACGAATCACAAACGGTCCGATATCCGGAAGCTGAGCCGTATACATCAGCCGGCGCAGTTCATGTTCATCGTAAGGAGAAGCAATCACCAAATTCGGTATCGGACGCAAATACGCCATGTCGAAAGCCCCATGATGCGTAGGACCGTCTTCTCCCACCAGTCCCGCACGATCCAGACAAAGCACGACATGAAGTTTCTGAATAGCCACGTCGTGAATGATATTGTCGTAGGCCCGTTGCATGAAAGAAGAATACACATTACAGAACGGCAGCAGACCTTCCTTCGCCATTCCTCCGGAGAAAGTCACGGCATGCCCTTCAGCAATACCCACATCGAAAACCCGGTCGGGCATCTCCTTCATCATGATATTCATCGAACAGCCAGAAGGCATGGCAGGGGTTACTCCTACAATTTTGTCGTTCTTACGGGCCAACTCCAGCAACGTATTGCCAAATACATCCTGAAACAAAGGCGGCATACCACTGGTGTCTACAACAATACGTTCCCCCGTCTCCTTATCGAAAATTCCCGGAGCATGCCATAAAGTAGCCGCCTCCTCCGCTGGCTTGAATCCCTTTCCTTTACGGGTATGAATGTGCAGAAGTTTCGGCCCTTTCATATCTTTTATCTCCCTCAGGACCCTTGTCAATGCCGTTACATCATGTCCGTCTACAGGACCAAAATAACGGATATTCAGTCCCTCGAAAATATTCTGCTGCTGCATCAGCATTGATTTCAGGCTGTTATTAAAACGAATCAGGCTTTTGCGACGTTCATCATTCAAGATTCCCCAGCTATAGAGCTTCTGTGACAATACGTTTCTCAACCGGTTATATCCTTCCGAAGTATGCAGGTTCAACAGATACTGCTTCATTCCTCCCACACTCCGGTCGATGGCCATATTGTTGTCATTCAAAATAATCAACAGATTATTGGGAGTGGAAGAAGCATTATTCAGCCCTTCGAATGCAAGTCCCCCACTCATGGAACCATCTCCAATGACAGCTACCACATGGCGGTTTTCTTCTCCTTTGCGCGCGGCTGCCACGGCCATTCCCAATGCGGCTGAGATGGAATTAGACGCATGCCCACAAGTGAATGTATCATATTCACTCTCGGCTGGCGAAGGGAAAGGACACAATCCGTTCAACTTCCGGTTTGTATAAAAACGGTCACGACGACCTGTCAGAATCTTATGTCCGTATGCCTGATGCCCCACATCCCACACGATGCGGTCGTAGGGAGTCTGATACACGTAATGAAGCGCCACGGTCAGTTCCACTACTCCCAGACTGGAGCCGAAATGGCCAGGATTACGCGATAATTCATCAATAATTTTATTTCGAAGTTGACTACAGACCTCTGGCAACGCCTCGACAGAAAGTTTCCGTAAATCTTCAGGGCTATCTATCTTATTCAGCAAATCGTATGAAGTTGGCTGTTCCATCCTTGTTCCACATTAACTTTAATCGTACAAAAATAGCACAAATATATATAATGTACTTACATTTGCAGTAAATTTTCTCTTGTCATGGAATTCAGAACCAAAGTAGAACTACCCCTCAAAGGACCCGAAATACATCACGCCGACCAGCTGATGATGTGGGGTTCCTGCTTTTCCGAACACATCGGGAACTTGCTGAGCGAGAATAAATTTACCTGTGACGTCAATCCTTTCGGAGTGTTATACAATCCGATATCCATCGCTTCTTCCATCCAACGACTGCTGGATGGCTTACCGTATCAGAAACAAGATTTGCATCAGGAGCAAGGACAATGGTACAGCCTGATGCACCACAGTTCTTTCTCGTCTGCCGATGTCACGGAATGCCTGGATAAAATCAATCAGCGCATCATGTCCGGCCACGAGCACCTGCTTCATGCCGACTGGCTTATCTTCACATGGGGCTCCTCATTTGTCTATACCTGGAAAGAAGATGGAAAAATCGTAGGCAACTGCCATAAACTGCCGGCTCGCCTGTTTGAACGACACATGATCAGCGCCGATGAAATCGCTACGGCCTATCTGCCATTGCTACAACAACTGCGCTCCCTCCGCCCTCACCTGCAATGCCTGTTTACAGTCAGCCCCATACGGCACCTCAAAGACGGACTGCATGGCAACCAACTCAGCAAAGCCAACCTCCTGCTGGCTGCCGACCAGATTTGCCGGGAACTGGATTTCTGCCACTATTTCCCTTCTTATGAAATCCTGATAGACGAACTGCGGGATTATCGTTTCTATGCCGACGACATGATGCATCCTAGTCCGCTTGCCATACAATACGTTTGGGAATGCTTCGGCAATTGCTATTTCAGTTCCTCCACTTTCTCCTTCATGAAAGAATGGGAAAAAATACGACGTGGACTGGCTCATAGACCTTTCAACCCCGAAACGGAAGCCCATCAAGCCTTTTTAAGTCAAATTCTGTTAAAGATAGAGGAGTTAAAAGAAAAATTCCCGTACTTAGACGTTCAAAAGGAAATAAAGTTATGTCAAGCACAATTGAAGAAATAACCTCCATCCTGGGGGCTGAACGCAAAGGAAACGCCCCCGCCACCATTGACTGGATACTTACAGACAGCCGGTCGCTGTGTTTTCCGGAAGAAACTCTGTTTTTTGCCTTGAAGACAAAACGTAACGACGGACATAAATACATCCCAGACCTTTACAAGAAGGGAGTACGCAATTTCGTCGTGAATGAAATACCTCAAACGGCTTCCTCCTACCAGGATGCCAATTTTCTGATTGTACCCAACCCACTGAAAAGTCTGCAACGCCTGGCTTCCAAGCACCGGGAACAGTTTCAGGTGCCGGTCATCGGCATCACGGGAAGTAATGGAAAAACGGTCGTCAAAGAATGGCTGTACCAGCTGCTCAGTCCGGACCGTGTCATTACCCGTTCTCCAAGAAGCTATAACTCCCAAATCGGTGTGCCTCTCTCCGTATGGCTCATGAACGAGCACACCGAGCTGGGCATCTTCGAAGCCGGTATCTCCGAAATGGGTGAGATGGAAGCCTTGCGCCCCATCATCCAACCGACCATCGGTATCCTGACCAACATCGGGGGTGCACATCAGGAAAATTTCTCTTCCCTGCAAGACAAATGCATGGAAAAGCTTCAGCTCTTTAAGGACTGTGACGTCATTGTGTATAACGGCGACAACGAACTCATTGCCAGCTGTGTCACCAAATCATTGTTTACAGCGCGTGAAATTGCCTGGTCGACCAAAGACTCCGAACGTCCGCTCTTCATCGAAAAAATACTGAAAGACGATACAGGTACTACCATCAAATACCGCTACCTGGGATTCTTCAAAGAATACCGGATTCCGTTCATTGACGATGCTTCCATCGAAAACTCACTCCACTGTCTGGCCGTAGCCCTCTACCTGATGGTACCACCCGAAACCATCGCAGAGCGTATGCTCCATCTGGAACCCATTGCCATGCGTCTGGAAGTGAAAGAAGGGAAAAACGGCTGTACACTGATTAATGACAGCTACAACTCCGACTTTGCTTCGCTCGACATCGCTCTGGATTTCATGATGAGACGCTCGGAGGACAAAAACCGCAAACGCACATTGATTCTGTCGGACATGCTGGAGAGTGGACAGACCAGCAAACTGCTCTACAGGCAGGTAGCCGACTTGGTGCACAGCCGGAAAGTAGACCATATCATCGGAGTGGGCGAAGAAATCTCCGCAGCAGCCAATCGATTTGAAATTCAAAAAGATTTCTTTCCGAACACCGCCGAACTTCTGAACTCGGGATTGCTTCACCAATTGCACAACGAAGACATTTTGATAAAAGGGGCCCGTGTGTTCCATTTCGATGACATTACCGACGCACTCGAATTGAAAGTGCACGAAACCATCCTGGAAATAAACCTGAACGCACTGGTAGACAACCTGAACCATTACCGGAACAAGCTGAAACCGGGAGTCAAGATGGTTTGTATGGTAAAGGCCTCAGCCTATGGAGCCGGTTCTTTCGAAATTGCCAAGACACTGGAAGACCAGCGAGTGGATTATTTGGCTGTAGCCGTAGCCGATGAAGGAGCCGATTTGCGCAAAGCCGGCATCAACAGCTCCATCATGATTATGAACCCGGAAATTACGGCCTTCAAGACCATGTTCGACTACCGCCTGGAACCGGAAGTATACAGTTTCCATCTGCTGGAGGAACTGATTAAGGCAGCTGAACGGGAAGGAGTGAGCAATTTCCCGATTCACATCAAGATTGATACGGGCATGCACCGCTTGGGATTTGCCCCTGAGGAAATGCCTCAACTGGTACAACGCCTGCAAAAGCAGAGTGCGGTCATTCCCCGTTCCGTATTCTCACATCTGGTAGGAAGTGACGCAGAACGGTTTGATGCCTTCACCCGTCATCAGATAGAGACCTTCGAAGCCGCTTCTACCGTACTTCAGCAAGGTTTCAAACACAAGATTATCCGTCATATCTGCAACACGGCAGGAATCGAACGTTATCCGGGTGCACAGTTTGACATGGTACGTCTGGGAATCGGACTCTACGGCATCGACCCGTTTACCAACAAGATGCTGCACAATGTCACCACCCTGAAGACCACCATCCTGCAAATTCACGATGTGCCTGCTGACGACACCGTAGGCTACAGCCGGAAAGGAATTCTCACACGCGATTCCCGCATCGCTGCCATTCCTATCGGATATGCCGACGGCTTGAACCGTCATCTGGGCAACGGACATGGCTATTGCTTGGTCAACGGACAAAAGGCACCCTACGTGGGAAACATCTGTATGGATGTGTGCATGATTGATGTCACAGACATCGACTGCAAGGAAGGCGATAAAGCCATCATTTTCGGCGATGAGCTTCCAGTCACTGTCTTGTCGGATATTCTCGATACCATTCCGTATGAGATTCTGACAAGCGTTTCCAACCGTGTAAAGAGAGTGTACTATCAGGACTGATTGAAATCGGATAGATACCGAAAATATACAGCCTCCGGCACAGGACTTCATTCCTTTGCCGGAGGCTGTGCTTTATTTACAAGCGATTTTGAACTCATGCCATGGCTCAGATCGAACAAAAGAAGGTGACCAGAAACGGGACACTGAAATCGGTCACAAAGCCATGGAAAATCGAAACTACAACAAACTGCTGTCCTGCGCAACGGGTAATGATAGGCAATGTGGTATCCATGGTGGTGGCTCCGCCCGAGGCTATAGGCGCCAGATTGCCAAACCAACGGACCAGTAAAGGGGCACACAACAGCGTCATGATTTCACGGAAAATATTGGACAACAAGGCCACCGTGCCCAACTCCGGACCTTTATACTCCGTAATAAAAATACTGGACAAAGAATAATATCCCATGCCTGACCCTACCGCCATACAATCGGCCACACTGCGGTGAGGCAACAGAAGGCTTACCAATGCCGCCGCTCCCAAAGTCCCCAATATCGTAGCTATGGGAAGAAAAACCAACCTAGGATTCAATGCACGAAAATTTTTCAATGTCTGAGGATCATTCCCAATGCTCAATCCCACACTAAACATCAGGCCGCACAACACATAGAAGCTGACGCGACTCTCACCTATATCGAAAGGAAGCAGATGAAATGCCCCGCAAAAAGTTCCCAACACAAAGAAGCCTACAATAATCAAACTTCCCTTCATGTGTTTCCTCCTTTCCTTTTATACAGCCAATGCCACAATGCCCAAGCCAGTACACAACTGCCCAGCACACAAGCTAACGCAACGATAAAAGCTTCTCCTCCCAATGTGGGTAGTCCTTCCACAAGCCGGCGGTTACCTCCCACCTCGACTCCCAGCAGAAACAACAATACCCAAATCAGGCAAGTAATCACTTTACCTATCCATGAAAATTCCTGACGACGAAGCAGAGAGCCTACGGCTATTCCGCCCAACATCACACCTATCACTGTAAACATGTCAGTAGTCTCAAAATTTGCTGCAAAAATAACGAAAAAAAGTCGACTTATTCCTCACCTGCGGAAGAACAGATCTTTCCGAAGGTTCCACACAAAAGGCCAATAAAAAAGGATTACTGCTCACGCGGTAATCCTTTTTTATTGAGTTAGTAAATTTAATTTTGAGAGAATTGAAACTTCACAGCCTCGTTGTTGTTTTAAGTTTTAATAAGCACTAACTATTTATATAAAAGCAAATGAAAATGTTCTTATCTGTTGTTGTTCTCCTCCAGCCGAGGCTTAGGAGACGTTTCTTTCATCAGTGTCCTTACTGAATCGCCCTCATAAGCCACCTGTGGGTCAGCCTGACGATTCTCGAACTGATCATGTACATATACGATACCTGAAGCACCGTCGTCACCCGCAGCATGTTTTACCACACCGCCTAAGGTGAAAAGCAAAATCATCATGGCAGCTGCCTTGAACAACGGCATGAAACGTGTATGCAAGGTCAGACGTCTGGCTTTTACTACCGGACGTTCGATTTCTGCCAGCACCCGCTTGTCAAAATCTTCACCCAGCTTCATCTCGCCCGCTTCCTTCTGATAAGTAAACAAAGAACGGTAACGGCGCAAATGAGCGGGAAGTTCTTTCTGCTGAAAGAAAATCCGGAGAATCTGTTCTTCCTCAACTGAAGTTTCACAGTTCCAATAGCGTTCCAGAAGTTGTTCAATGTACTTATAGTCCATAATCGTTAATTTCGCTGTATTTTAGTTTGATACGCTGACGAGCGCGGAAAAGGTTCACTTTCACTTGCTCTTCTGTCACCCCCAGCACATCCGCAATTTCTCTATAACTCTTACCCTCAATATCCCTGAGCTGTACGATGGTTCGCTGCTTCTCAGGAAGTTCGTTTATCAGCCTGTGCACCAGCCGGAACTGTTCGTTGCGTTCCATTTGGCTTTCAGGAGTCAATGCATCCGGCATTTCCTGCGTTTCAGGAGTCAGCTCCAAGTTCTGCGCCTCTTTTTTCTGACTCCGGTCGATGGCCAGATTGCGGACAACCGTCAGGCAATAGGCTTCGATGGATTCCAGTTGCGCCCACTCCTCGCGTTTGCTCCACACTTTAATCAGTGCATCCTGAACAATGTCTTCCGCTTCCGCCCGATTGAACGTAATGCGCAGGGCCAGTCTGAAAAGCTTGTCCTTCAGCGGTAGGATATCGTCACGAAAACTGATTTCTTGCATTGCTTTCTATAATAATGACGGGTGAGTTACCTAAAAGTTACACCCACCCGTCGATTTTTTTCAATTATTTTCTGATAATGGTTCCCGAGTCCTTGTGAATGGCTGATGCTAAGGTGATTACAACCTGCGACACTCCGGCATCCAAGGCTGAAAAAGAATTTTCCAGCTTGGGAATCATGCCTCCTTGTATGACACCCTCGTCCACGTAGCGCTTGAATAAGTCGGGGGTCAGTACCGGAATCACGCTGTCATCGTCATTCTCGTCGCGCAGCACGCCTTTCTTTTCAAAACAATAGACCAGTGTCACCTCAAAATACTCAGCCAGGGCCTTTGCCGTTTCTCCGGCAATGGTGTCGGCATTCGTGTTCAGCAGGTTGCCGTGGCCGTCGTGCGTCAACGGTGCCATGACAGGCACTATCTGACGGTGAATCAGGTCGGTCAAAGCCGCTCCGTCCACCTTTTCCACGTCGCCCACATACCCGTAGTCGATATCCTTTACCGGACGTTTCACAGAACGGATGACGTTCATATCGGCTCCCGTCAATCCGACAGCATTCACCCCTCTTGCCTGCAAACCGGCCACGATATTCTTGTTGACCAAGCCTCCGTAGACCATGGTCACCACTTTCAAGGTATCGGCGTCGGTAATACGGCGACCGTTCACCATCCGGCTCTCAATACCCAATTGGGCGGCAATACGGGTAGCCGAACGGCCTCCACCGTGTACCAGCACCTTATAACCGGGCATGGAAGAAAAGTCGTTCAACAGCTGATTCAATGTATCAGGCTCTTCTACAATCTTTCCTCCTACCTTTATGACTGTCAGTTTCTCTTTCATATTTATCTCCCTATTTTACTCCAAGTAAGTATAACCGTACAATCCGGAACGGTAGTTGGCCAGGAATTCCTTTCCTTCTTCCAAGGAAATACGTCCTTCCTTCACCGACTTAGTGACCCAAGTTTCCAGTGTACGCACCAGTTTCTTCGGATTATACTGCACATAGTCGAGCACCTCGGCCACCGTTTCTCCGTCAATCACCTGATCGATGCTGTAACCCTTGTCGTCCACACTCACATGTACGGCATTCGTATCCCCGAACAGATTGTGCATATCTCCCAGGATTTCCTGATAAGCTCCTACCAGGAATACCCCGATATAATAAGACTCTTTCGACTTGATGGTATGTACCGGCAAATCGTGGGCCACGTTCCGGCTGGTCACGAAATTGGCAATCTTTCCGTCCGAGTCGCAGGTGATGTCTTGCAGCGTGGCCGTACGGTCGGGACGCTCGTCCAGACGCTGAATCGGCATAATCGGGAAAATCTGGTCGATGGCCCAGGAGTCTGGCAACGACTGGAACAACGAGAAGTTACAGAAATACTTGTCGGCCAGCAGTTTGTCCAGATTCCGGAATTCATCCGGCGCATGCTTCAGTCCCGAAGCAATCTGGTTGATTTCACGTGTTACCGACCAGTACATCCGTTCAATCTGTGCCCGCGTTTTCAAATCGACGATGCCGTGACTGAACAAGTCGAGCGATTCCTCACGAATCTGCTGTGCATCGTGCCATGCTTCCAGCATCCGGCTCTGGCTCAAGTTGTCCCAGATTTGATACAGTTCCTGCACCAGTTCATGGTCGTCCTTGCTTACCACGAAATCCTCGTCCATGGAAGGCAAAGAAGCGGTTTCCAGTACCTCAAAAATCAGGACGGAATGATGAGCCGTCAGCGAACGGCCGCTTTCCGTGATAATGTTCGGATGCGGAATGTTGTTCTTGTTGCTGGCATCCACCATGATGGAGATGGAGTCGTTCACGTATTCCTGGATGGAATAGTTCACGCTGCTCTCGCTATTGGAAGAACGGGTGCCATCATAATCCACGCCCAGTCCGCCACCGATGTCCACAAATTCTACCGGGAAACCCAACTGATGCAGCTGCACATAAAACTGGGACGCCTCACGCAAAGCCGTCTTGATACGGCGTATTTTAGTCACCTGACTACCTATGTGGAAATGAATCAGCTTCAAACAATCCTGCAAGTCTTTCTTTTCCAAGAAATCGAGAGCTTCCAGCAGTTCACTGGATGTCAAGCCAAACTTGCTGGCATCACCTCCACTTTCCTCCCACTTTCCACTTCCCGAAGAAGCCAGTTTAATCCGGATACCGATATTGGGACGCACGTTCAGCTGCTTGGCCATCTTGGCAATCAGACGCAACTCATTCAGCTTTTCCACCACCAAAAAAATCCGCTTACCCATCTTCTGTGCCAGCAAGGCCAGTTCAATGTAACTCTCGTCCTTATAACCGTTACAGATAATCAGCGAATCAGAATCCGTATTAATAGCAATTACGGCATGGAGTTCCGGCTTGGAACCCGCTTCCAGTCCCAGATTAAACTTTTTTCCATGACTGATAATTTCCTCCACCACCGGCCTCATCTGGTTCACCTTAATCGGATAAATGATGAAGTTCTGGGCTTGGTAACCATATTCTTCCGAAGCCTGACGAAAACAATTGGATATTTTCTCAATCCGGTTGTCCAGGATATCCGGGAAACGGACCAGCATAGGAGCCGTCACATCTCTCAACTGCAACTCGTCCACCAGTTCCTTCAAATCGACGGCCACCCCGTCCTTGCGTGGAGTTACTACCACATGACCTTTGTCATTGATACCAAAGTATGAAACGCCCCACCCCGTGATGTTGTAGAGCTCTTCAGAGTCTTCAATACGCCATTTTCTCATTTCACTACATAAAGTCTAGATTTATACTTCTTTAATTTATCAAGTTCTTCAAGCGGTTTACCGCCCTGTCAATCTGTGCATAACTTTCAAGTTCTTCCGCATTGAAACGCCACTTTGCCTTCGTATAATAAGGCAGCCGCTTTTCCAATGCCGAAACAATGACCTGCATCAGTTCTTCGTCCGTTTTGTTCGCCAACAACGGACGTTTGGCCTTTGCTATCTTTAAACGACGGAACAGTACCTCCGGACATACGTCCAGAAATACTGTCTCGCCTGTATTGTTCATATAATCCATGTTGTCGAAAAAGCAGGGAGTACCTCCTCCGCAGGCAATCAGCACATCTTCAAATTCACCTGCTTCGTGAAGCATCTTCCGCTCCAGTTGCCGGAACCCTTCCTCTCCCCTTTCCGCAAACAAATCGGAAATGGACTTGTGCATACGCTCTTCGATGTACCAGTCGAGGTCGACAAACTGCAGGCCGGCAGCCACACTGTAAGCTTTTCCCAGCGTAGTCTTTCCCGACCCCATGTAACCTATCAAGAAAACTCTTTTCATTTCTTTTTCCGTGCCGTAGTTTTCGTCTTACGCATCTCGGCTTTCTGGTTCTGCAAATCAATTACCTTAAAGCAAGCATCCAGACTCAAGTCAGCCGGATTTACATTTTCCGGAATCTTGTAGTTCTTCTTCTGATAAGCGATATAAGGTCCGTAGCGCCCGTTCAACACCTGCATATCGGGATTTTCCGGGAATTGCTTGATGACCTTTTGGGCATCTTTCTCTTTTTTCTCGCGCAGCATCTGCTCTGCTTCTTCCATCGTGACAGTCATCGGGTCCATACCTTTCGGGATAGACACGTACTCCTTGTCATGACGGACGTATGGGCCGAAACGTCCTACGCCCACCGATACGGCTTTGCCCTCCAGTTCACCCAATACGCGGGGCAGTTTGAACAATTCCAACGCCTCTTCCAGCGTAATCGTTTCCAAAGAATGTTCCTTGTTCAACTGGGCAAACTTAGGCTTCTCTTCATCTTCCGATGAACCAATCTGCACCACCGGTCCGAAGCGTCCGATTTTTACAGATACCGGCTTTCCGCTCACCGGATCCGTACCCAGCATGCGTTCGCCCACCTTATGTTCACTCTTGGTGGCCAATGTCGTTTCCACCAACGGATGGAAATCTTTGTAGAACACTTCCATCATGTCGGTCCATTTCTTTTCTCCTTCGGCCACCTCATCAAACTCCTTTTCCACACTGGCCGTAAAGTTATAATCCATAATCTTCGGGAAATACTGCATCAGGAAGTCATTGACCACACAACCTACGTCGGTCGGTATCAGTTTCGACTTTTCGCTTCCGCTCATTTCCGTCTGTACGGTTTCTTCTATTTCTTTTCCTGTCAGTTTCAGCAACGCATACTCCCGCTTCACGCCTTCCTTGTTGCCTTTTTCTACATACCCTCTTTGCTGGATGGTAGAAATGGTCGGTGCGTAAGTAGACGGACGACCGATACCCAGTTCCTCCAGTTTACGTACCAGGCTGGCTTCCGTGTAGCGGGCTGGAGCCTGACTGAAGCGCTGTACAGCCGAAATTTCTTCCCGCTGCAATACCTGTCCGACTTCCATCTTCGGCAGCCCCACTTTATCTTCCTGTTCCGTTTCGTCATCGAACGATTCCTTATAAACCTTCAGGAAGCCATCGAAAGTCACAACTTCGCCTACCGCCTGGAATTCATCGCTACACCCACTGATGGAGATGGTAGCCGTTGTTTTTTCCAGTTCCGCGTCTGCCATCTGCGAAGCCAGCGTACGCTTCCAAATCAGTTCATACAAGTGTACTTCCTGCGAGGTTCCTTCGATGGTTTCATTCGACATATAAGTCGGACGAATGGCTTCATGCGCTTCCTGTGCGCCCTTTGTCTTGGTCGCATACTGACGGGTATGTACATAACGTTCTCCCATCAGGTTAAGTATAGTATCACGGCTTGTTGTCAAGGCCAGTTCCGACAAGTTCACTGAATCGGTACGCATGTAGGTTATCAATCCGCTTTCGTACAGACGCTGTGCAATCATCATGGTCTGTGCCACAGTATAACCCAGCTTGCGTGCAGCCTCCTGCTGCAGCGTAGAAGTGGTGAAAGGAGGCGCCGGTGATTTCTTGACCGGACGGGTGGTAATATCTTCGATACGGAAAGTCGCATTCTTGCATTTTTCAAGGAATTCATGCGCTTCTTCCTTTGTCTTGAAACGACGGCCAAGCGTAGCCCGGACATTGGCCCCTTTTTCATCCCGGAAAACGGCCACTACCTTATAGGATACCTCACTTACGAATGCATTGATTTCCCGCTCGCGTTCCACAATCAGCCTTACGGCTACCGACTGTACACGACCGGCCGACAAAGCTGGCTTGATTTTTCGCCAAAGCACCGGCGACAATTCAAAACCCACAATACGGTCGAGTACGCGACGGGCCTGCTGGGCATTCACCAAATCAATGTTAATATGCCGCGGATGCTCTATTGCTTTCAGAATGGCAGTCTTGGTAATTTCGTGGAATACAATCCGTCGGGTCTTTTCCGGGTCCAGATGAAGCACTTCAAACAAATGCCATGAAATGGCCTCTCCCTCCCGGTCCTCATCGGATGCGAGCCATACCATATCGGCTTTCTCTGCTTCTTCTTTCAATTCGTCCACCAGTTTTTTCTTTTCTTCCGGTATCTCGTAAATCGGCTTGAAGTGGTCTTTCACATCAATACTGAACGCTTTCTGTTTCAAGTCGCGAATATGTCCGTAACTTGACAAAACTTTATAGCCCTTCCCCAAAAACTTTTCAATTGTCTTGGCTTTAGCCGGAGACTCCACTATGACGAGGTTATTTTGCATGATATTTTGTATTCCGTTTTTATATATTCCGCGACAAATGTAGAAAAAAAATTAAAACATACACGATAAACAAACTGAAAATAACTTACTTTGCAAGGCAATCAGCTTTTAACTACCTTTTTTATGAACCACAAAAGTATCAACAGTAACAAACAATTCATGATAGGCAACGGAATCCTGGCGTTCGGCGTATTCTTCATCGTTTGCCTTTTCCTCTATCTCGGTTTCCGCCACCAGCCTAAATCCGGCGACAAGACACAGACGTTTGAAGGGCTCTATGCCGTGGAAATCACACCATCTTTTGCTGGAGACAGCCTTTCCGTCTACCTCAACGACAGCCTGCTACTCAACACCACCATCCGGCAAGCTTCTGTCAAGTTCCAGGTGAAACGCTTTGCCGAAGAAAGCACCCTGATGGTTGTAGACAACCGTACCGATGAGGTAACTCCCTTCAACCTCAACCCGAACGGCAGCCAGGTACAGGTGGAAAAGAAAAACGGGAGAATCTTTATTCAGGAAACAGTAGAGGAATAAGCGATTTTCTCTCAATTCAAGTGCAATTTCTCTGTTTCACACTGTGGGATACAAAAACCACAGTGTGGGACACATATCTCACAGTGTGAAATATAAAAACCACACAGCCGGACAGAAAATTCCGTTTGACGTTTTTAACTAATTCCATCGTCATTCTCCTTTATGCGGCGAAGGCATTTCCGCAGTCCAAAAATCCGCAAGACTTTTTTATCCTTATTCAGATTGACACAAATAGCAGAACGATTCTTAAAGATAGTCCCACCGTGTGCGTAAACGAAAAAAATGTTATTAAATCAGCAAAGTTTCGAAAATAACAGTTTTTCAATTGGATATTAGAATAAAAGACTGTAATTTTGGGTCGAAATCATTTATTTTTAACCTAAATCCACATTAAAAAAAGGACAAAGAAAAAGACATGGAACAAGTTTTTAGCTATATCATCGGGCTCGGGGCAGCCGTGATGATGCCTATTCTGTTTACCATTCTAGGAGTATGTATCGGAATTAAATTCGGCAAGGCGCTGAAAAGCGGCCTGTTAGTCGGAGTAGGATTTGTAGGGCTCTCTGTGGTGACAGCCCTTTTGACCAGCAGCCTGGGGGAACCGTTGAAAAAGGTGACGGAAATTTATGGGCTGAGCCTGGGTATTTTTGATATGGGATGGCCTGCAGCCGCTTCTGTGGCCTACAACACTTCGGTGGGAGCCTTCATTATCCCGGTATGTTTGGGAGTAAACATTATCATGCTGTTAACCAAAACCACCAAAACTGTCAACATCGACTTGTGGAACTACTGGCATTTCGCTTTCATTGGGGCGGTAGTTTATTTTGCAACGGAAAATATCTGGTGGGGATTCTTCTCTGCCATCATCTGCTACATCATCACATTGATTATGGCCGACCTGACCTGCAAACAGTTCCAGTCTTATTACGAAAAAATGGACGGAATCTCTATCCCGCAGCCGTTCTGCCAGGGATTCGTACCGTTCGCTCTTGTTATCAATAAGGTACTCGACAAAATTCCGGGATTCGACAAGCTGAACATCGACGCTGAAGGCATGAAAAGAAAATTCGGTATCATGGGAGAACCTCTTTTCCTGGGAGTAGTTGTAGGCTGCGTCATCGGTGCTTTGGCCTGCAAGAACACAGACGAGCTGATTGACGGCATTCCGGCCATCCTGGGACTGGGTATCAAGATGGGAGCCGTCATGGAACTTATCCCGCGTATCACCTCCTTGTTCATCGAAGGTCTGCGCCCGATTTCCGACGCCACCCGCGAGCTGATTGCCCGCAAATTCAAGAACAGTGCAAGCCTGAACATCGGTATGAGTCCGGCACTGGTAATCGGTCATCCAACCACCTTGGTGGTTTCTCTGTTGCTGATTCCGGTGGCCCTGTTCCTGTCAGTCGTACTGCCCGGCAACCAATTCCTGCCGCTGGCTTCACTGGCTGGTATGTTCTACCTGTTCCCGGCCGTACTGCCTATCACCAAAGGTAACGTATTGAAGACCTTCCTGATCGGTCTGGTAGCTTTGATTGTCGGACTGTATTTCGTCACCGATCTGGCTCCGTTCTTTACACAAGCCGCTCAAGACGTATTTATCCGTACCAACGATACAGCCGTACAGATTCCGGAAGGATTCCAGGGAGGTGCCCTCGACTTTGCTTCCAGCATCTTCTCCTGGCTGATTTTCCATGCGGTCTACAACTTCAAGATTGTAGGCTCGGCCATCCTGGTTATCGTGGCTTTGGCCATGGCCATCTACAACCGCCGCCGCATCATCAAAGAAGCAAAACACATTGAAGAATAAGAACCAAATAACAAATAAACGCTTATGAAAAAATTAGCTATGGCTATGATGCTGGGTGTGGCAGCTCTCTCTGCAAATGCCCAGATTAACTACCGGATGCAGACTGCCTGCAATCCGCAAGATGTAAAGACATACGACACACAAAGACTGCGCAGCAGCTTCATGATGGAGAAAGTGCTGGTAGCCGATGAAATCAACGTAACTTATTCCATGTACGACCGCTTTATCTTCGGTGGTGCCATGCCGGTCAACAAGGAATTGTCTTTGGATACTATCGACCCGTTGAAAGCTCCCTACTTCCTGTTCAACCGGGAACTGGGTGTCATCAACATTGGCGGTGACGGTATCGTGACAGTAGACGGAAAAGAATATGAACTGAAATTCAAGGAAGCCCTCTATGTAGGACGCGGCAAGCAGAAAGTGACTTTCAAGAGCAAGGATGCCAGCAAACCGGCCAAGTTCTACATCAACTCTGCCATCGCCCACAAAGAATACAAAACACAGTGGGTTACCATCGACGGACGCAAAGGTTCTCTGAAAGCAAACTCTTTTGCAGCCGGTAAGATGGAAGAAAGCAACGACCGTGTCATCAACCAGCTGATTGTAAAAAATGTACTTCAGGAAGGTCCTTGCCAGTTGCAGATGGGTCTGACGGAACTGAAACCGGGTAGTGTATGGAACACCATGCCGGCCCACACACACAGCCGCCGTATTGAAGCTTACTTCTACTTCAACGTACCGGAAGGCAACATGATCTGCCACCTGATGGGAGAGCCGCAGGAAGAACGCCTGGTATGGCTGGCCAACGAACAGGCCATCATGTCACCGGAATGGTCTATCCACGCAGCTGCCGGAACCAGCAACTACATGTTCATCTGGGGTATGGCCGGTGAAAACCTTGACTATGGCGACATGGACAAAATCAAATACACAGAAATGAGATAACACACACTTCCACAAACAGGAAGTTTTCATACACAAATTCCACAGACTTGCACAGACTTCCCGAACTGGAAATCCGCAAAGTATGTGGAATTTGTCATTTCATTTTACCTATATGGTCACTACTGTCCCGTAAAAGTGGATAAATAGTTCTTTGAAATTATTGAAATATAGTCAATTACACGGTCTTTTGAAATGAAACGGACTTGATTTTGCAACTTTGCAGTTTAATACAAATGGCTGCTATGTTCCAAGACAAATACGTATTCTCTCAATTAACCGCTTTTCTGAACAGGACTCAGTTCAACAACTATGTTCGCAAGTATGATGGCAACAGATATGTGAAACATTTCACTTGCTGGAATCAGATGCTCGCGATGATGTTTGGACAACTGAGTAACCGTGAGAGCCTGCGAGACTTAATCGTTGCTTTCGAGGCGCATAGGGCCAAGCAATATCATCTTGGTTTAGGTCGTGAACCGATAGCCAAGACAACTCTTGCGACAGCCAACCATATATGATGAAGGAAGCCTGCGAGAAGCGGACGACCAACATCCTTGACATTTCTAGAAAGAAATATGCGTTTGATTCAACAACGATTCCGTTGTGTCTTGCAACATTCCCATGGGCAAAGTTCCGAAGCAAGAAAGGAGGAGTGAAAGCTCATGTCTTATACGACATTGAAGCACAAGTTCCTGCCTTCTATACTGTAACCACTGCCTCAAAGCATGATTCTACAGCGATGTCTTCAATCCATTATGAACCAAATGCTTATTATATATTCGACAGGGCTTATGACTCCTTTAAAGAGCTCTATAGGATACATCTTACAGACTCTTTCTTTGTTGTCAGGGCCAAGACGAACTTAAAATATAAGACAGTCAAATGGAAGCGGAGAATGCCAAAGAACATAACGACAGATGCGGAAGTGAAACTGACCGGTTATCTCTCCGGGAAGAAATATCCGGAGTCATTCAGACTCGTCCGATATTACGATGAAGAAGATGACCGTGAGCTCACTTTTCTGACGAATGCGAAACAACTTTCTGCATTGGATGTCGCCAATCTTTACAAGAAAAGATGGTTGATCGAGCTGTTCTTCAAATGGCTCAAGCAGCACCTCAAGATAAAGAAATTCTGGGGCACAACAGAGAACGCCGTCCGCATACAAATCAGTGTCGCTATTATCACATACTGTCTTGTGGCTATTGTCCAACATGATATGAAGTTGAAACGCTCTACCTATGAAGTTTTGCAAATTCTCAGCATATCATTGACAGACAAAACCCTCTTGCGTGACCTGTTCGACAAGACTAATTTCAATGATGTCAAAGATCTATATAATCCCATTATTCCGGGGCTATTTGATTAATTGTTTAACTCGTCCCATTTTAACGGGACACTAATGTTCTAGATTTAAGAAATAAAGGAAATAGTACAACTTGAAACATCTTAGTTCTGTTACTTCGCAACTGACCGACTATTCCTTCAATCATTATACTAAATGGCATCTATTATCATTTTATTTGCATCATCAATAAGTACATTGTCCAAAGATGCCAGATAAATACGCGTGGTACTCTCGGAAGTGTGTCCCATAGATTCACTGATGATTGATAAAGGGATGTTCAGGTTCCGAGCAATACTAGCCCATCCATGACGAGCGCAATAAGTTGTCAATTTAATAGGGCAACCGACCAGTTGGCCTATTATTTTCAAGTGTGCATTAATTCGATGTAACCCATTCTGATATTGTCGCCTTTCTTCGACGCCAGGCACATTGATTATAGGCAACAGATAAGGTGAACCGGCCACATGATATCGGTTGACAATTTCCTGCATCTGCGTTTCCCATTTTATACTAAGCAGCTGATTTGTCTTATGACGGAGATATTTTAAACAGCCATTCTGCAAGTTGTTCATTTTCAAATACGACAAGTCTACAAAAGATATCCCTCGAAGATAGAAACTAAGTAAAAAATAGTCACGTGACTCTTCCAGGATTGGAAACCTTGTCAAGTCCAATTGTTTTATTCTTTGAATAACTTCAGAAGATATTGCACGCTTGACGGTCTTTCGCACTCCAGTATAAACATGTTTAAAAAGATTTCGGCTTTCAGTCAGTTTCTTTTCAACCGCACGATTGTAGATTGCACGTAAGTTGCGCATATAAAAAGATACGGTATTCAGATTGAGTCCACAGTCTTCCAATAAATATGCCTCATACTCCTTTATCAAATCAGCATCCATCTCATCAAAACAAATATCCCCTTTTTCACCTCGAAATCTGAGAAAACTATTCTTTGAGGTTGTGTACGTCTCCGCGAGTCGTAGCTTTCCTATTGTTCTTAGATGTCGCGTAGTTTCATTTACAAAAGTGCAGAAACTCACCAAATTGCTATTTACTGATTTATAAGTATTTATTATATCATCTACAGAATAGGGTTTCCTTGATTGCTCCATGCGATTAATAATATTCTTTAGATGAAGAATATCCTTCTGTAGAAGTCTCTGAACATTGAAAAGATAACGATGTCGCTCAGTCCCTGATCCATAAAATTTTATATGCCCATTTTCCCACTCATCGGAATAGAGCTTATAACATGTACCCACCTCTCGCATTATGCGATTATGAATCAACCGGAAATAAAGAGTCCCCGGTTTCCCAATGACCTTAGAAGGTCTGAAATTTAACTTTATCGAAACCATACTCATGATATTAAAAAAATTAATATGACTTTATCTCAAGATATAAAAACAAAGCATTAATTCTTATGTTCATTTTCTTTTTCCATGTGTGACAAGATATAACGTATGCAAGGATGCATATAAATGGAGTTTTTTTATAAAATTAATCGGAAATCATAAATAAATCCTCAAAATCAACTATTTCGTAGGATTTATTAAGACCTTAGAATAATAAGCATTGGCATTCCGGCTTTTTGACGAACTTAAAAAGTCCAAATCCTGCTTTTCAAGCCGTCATTTTCCGGGAGAATGGTCTTTCAAACTTCCCCTTTCAGACGGATTCAAAAACGAATAGGCACAAAAAGAGACTTATCCTTGACTTTTCTACGTTTCCCACACAGGAAACATTTGTTTCCGGGCAAGGAACCGTATGTTTCACGAGGGGGAAACGTACGGCTCCAACCGGAGAAACATAAAAAACATTTCAGCATGAGGTACAATTCTACCCGGCGTTTTCCTGAGTATGATTTCAGGCCTAATAAAATTGAACCAAATCGGACAAAGCTTTAATATTCCACCTTCCCCGGAGATACTCCAAACCGCCGCTTGAATGCGCTGAAGAAATGCGAATGGTTTTAACAACAATTCGTATGCCTTGTCGTATAAGTTAATTCTTCTAATCTCATACTCTTCAGTACTTCCTTTTGTTGATTTCCTAGCTAGGGTATTGTCTGACTTTTATTTCAAACCATTCATTTTAACTGAGTTCTGGTTATTCCCAAACTTATAGCTTGTTTAAGCAATAGTAAATATTTTCTATCTATATCATTTATACTAAAAATTAAAGATAAGCTATTATATATCCACACCAGTTATCCCTTCCATCAAAGATAAATCCCAATCCTAATTTGCCAGCCGCATTTATTCCTTTTTTTCAGGAGAATTTTCCTTATGGCTTACGCCATGAAAATTCTCCTGAAAAAGAATACGGCGGCAAACGGATTGGAATTAAAGGAAAGATTACAGGGATTAACTGCGACCGACGTGACGCATAGCCGTAAATCAAAGGCGGCTATCCTTATATTCCATATATGACCCCACAAATACTGTGAAAATCCACCTTCCTCAATAACAAAACATAGAGTGCTTGTCAAATCCCGAGATAAGACAGGAATTTTAGTTCCCTCCGATCTGCATAGTCCGGTGGCTTCGCTATGCTTTTACCCCTACTCTTCCTACCACTTTTCATCCTTTTTCCTGCTGTTTCTACATTCTTTCCTATCTTCGCTATGACATTTGATGACGTCTAATGACATATAATTCCATTTGTTTGTAAATCAGATACTTAATCAATTTATCATCTTACATTTGGACTGTGAAACAAATCAAGTAGTCACTCAAAACAAAAGATTATGGTACAAGAAAACAGTCCTGATAAGGAAAAAAGGCAAGGCCGGACAAAGAAACCGGAAAAGCCTTATGTGGAACAAATTGACGAACTTTTGTTGGTACATAACAAGAATGACCCAAAGGAAGGTTTAGGAGCGGTCAGCAAGGCAGACGAGAAAGGCAATTATCAGACGCATGAACAAGACCAGTCATCATATCTACAGGGCTGAACAAATCGACTGGGAGAAACTGGAATCGGTAGGTATCAGCAGATTGCAAATTGAAAAGGACGGAAACATGGACCTGCTCCTTCAGGGAGAGGAGACCAATGTCATGTCCATTAAAATCAAGACTCCTGTATTTTCACTGACCATGGACGCCACACTCAGTCTGATTGAAGACGAGAATGGGAACCCGGTCATCAGTATAAATGGTAACAACCCTTCAGGTGAATAAATAAGAAACCATAATGTATCATCTCTCTTTCCATGCCGAAAGACTACGGAACCCAAAAGCTGTAAACGCAGACTGTCTGCATACGCTCCCATCTGATTGTTCCGCCAATCTCTGGCAGAAGTCAATCTTTCATTGAAATCCTGTATTTCATTTGTGATGTATGGAACTTGTACCGTCTCTTTCTTTCCAAATAACCCGGCAATTCCTTTCTTTTTCTGCGTTATTGTCTTCATCCGAACCGACTGTGTGGCTATTACAGGTAGTTCATTAGCAAGAATACTGTCGGACTCCACCCAGGATTGGACTGCTTTCATTATCCTGAACAGGTGTGTCTCTTTCGTCTCAAGCAGCACCCGTAAAGAGTCTATCTGAACAGGACGTAAGAAATTTCCACACCCGGATTTTATTTCAAGCAGAATACTGTCTGTTTTAAGACGCTGATAATGGTATCTGTTATAATCTGATTCATCCCATGCAATAACTGATTCGCCTAAAGTTGCCAACCTGGTAATATACAAATGAGCTCTATGAATATTTTCACGGGCATAATTCGTTTCATTTATAACGCCCTCAAACCTTCGAAAGCGGAAACGCTCGTTGACCATAACAACAGTCAGAAATAGAACTATAGTTTATCCTTTACAACATAAATACTTATTTCATACAACAACCAAATTGGCAATGCAACCAGCATAAGTGTGAATATATCTGATGTGGGTGTTATAATGGCAGCAATAATAAGAATAGCCACTATTGCATGTTTGCGGAAACGGCGCATAATAGTAGAATCCAACCAGCCCAAACGACCCAAAAGCCAACATAGTACCGGTAGTTCAAACACTATTCCCATCAATAAATTCATCATCATAAAAGTACCAATATAAGACTGTATAGAAATCATGTTTTCTACTTCACTACTGACCTGATAAGTTCCCAAGAAGCGCAAGGTCAATGGAAATATGAGAAAATAACCGAGCAAAACACCTATGAAAAACATTACATATCCGCCGGTTATGATTCCCAATGAATATTTCCGTTCCCGGTCATACAATGCTGGAGAAATGAACCGGAAAAGTTGATAGACGACATAAGGAGAGGCCAAGAGAAAACCGGCACAGACTGAGGTTTTCATGTGAATTATGAACTGTTCTGCAAGACCAGTATTTATCAACTTTATCATTGCTGTCCGGAGAAAATTCGCCAAAACAGCTATTATTAATTAATAATCAGTTAGTTACCAAGCTAATAAAATTTTTCGATTAGAAA